>CANCQX010000100.1 GCA_947380375.1 Flavobacteriales bacterium | reverse complement strand
TGCTTGTTACCTTCAATTGTTCATTGTTTTCTGTTGGAATAAATTCTATTTTTCGTTTTAATCTATTAATAATTTCAGGTAATTTATCCCAATTATTGACCATTATTTCAAAACCACTAACATAATTTTGGAAACTACCTTTTCCATCTTTTTGTTCAAAATAAAGAGTTTTTGAAGAGCACTCTAATGAAAATTTAGTTCCAGATTTATTTTGAAATTTACGAATATTTTCACCTTCACTATTTTGTTTAAAATCACAATAGCTATAAGCTGTTCCTTTTATTTTTATTGATAAATAAGCAGTATCAGCGATACTTGTTTTTTCATTTTTACCTTCAATATTTGTCCAATAATCAGACGCAATCAATCGTATTATTGTATCGTGTATTGGGCAAATAGTAAATCCTTCATACGTTTCAAAACCATTACCCCAATCATATCTATAGTTGCCATTTCCCCCAATAATGTTTCCTTTTATTATTAGGTTTCCATTTGAAAGCGTATCAGAAACAACTATTGATGCTTGAACTCCCCAATCATTTAATTTTTGGATATTTTTAATATCACCAATTACAATTTTTTTATCGAATTCTTCAAGACCGGTTTCATAAATTCCAACAATTTTGAATAATCTTTTAACAGGTTGTGTTTTTACAAAAAAAGCTCTAATTTCATCTCCAACTTTAATATTTAAGTCTTTTGCAATTGTAGATGAGATTACTAATTCATCAGATAACTTTGAATTATTAAAAAGTGGAATTGTACCTTTAACTAAATGCTCATTGAAAAAAGACCAATCGAACCCTTCGTCAACACCTTTAATTATTGCGCCGTGAATTTCTTGCTGAGATTCTGTCGTATCCTTTCCATTTGAAAGTTGATAAGAAATTGTCTTTTTGTCGGATTGAAATAAGACAGGTTTAAAAGCCACATATTGAATATGAGAAATATCTTTGTTTTTTTTGAAATTTCGGAAAAAGGCTTGATTTTTGTTGATAGGTTCACATTCATAAATGCTTCCTTCACTAGCATTCATTACAAATGCATGTGATCCAAAGCCAGATACTTTTTGTCTCACTTCGTGCTGAAAACCAGTTACTACCGCTAAAGTAATTAAGTTAACAACAACAGCAAGTGCAATACTTATGATGGATATACGAACAATTGGTCGGGAAACTTTATTACCTTCGACCTCATTTTTTAGAATTCGTTTTGATATGAAATATTCAAATGACAATAGTAAACTATTTTTTGCGCTAAGGTACATAAAGCTTTTGTGCTTAAAAAGTATTTTATTGATTTTGATTTCTTCATGTAGTATTCTAAGCGAAAATGAGACAGAAAAAAAAACGAGGGAAAAAATAGAAACATCAGTTATTGATGATAAACCGAATGAAATTAGAATTGAAAATACTATTTATTATCACAATTTAAAAGAGCCCTTGTTAGGGGGGGGGAGAATGAGTTTATACCTTGATTCATTGAAAGGAAAAAGGGTAGCTATTGTTGGAAATCAAACAAGTTTAATTGGGCAGACCCACTTGGTGGATACACTTCTTTCTTTGGGTGTAAAGATTCAAAAAGTTTTTTCTCCTGAACACGGATTTAGAGGTGATGCTGATGCGGGAGAAAAAGTAGGTAGTTCAATAGATGAGAAAACAGGTATCCCTTTAATTTCTCTTTATGGTAAAAATAAAAAACCTTATCCTGAACAATTATATGATGTTGATGTTGTAATTTATGATATTCAGGATGTTGGTGTTCGATTTTACACTTATATATCTACTTTACATTATGTAATGGAGGCTTGCGCAGAAAATGGAAAACCGATAATTGTGTTAGATAGACCAAACCCTAATGGGCATTATATTGACGGACCTGTTTTAGAACCTTCTCAGAGATCATTTGTTGGAATGGATCCTGTTCCAATTGTATATGGAATGACAATAGGGGAATATGCATTAATGGTTAATGGTGAATACTGGTTGAGTGATAGTTTGCAATGTAATTTGTGGATTGTACCCTGTAAGTATTATTTGCATAAATCTAAATATGTTCTACCTGTTGCACCATCTCCAAATCTTAGAACAGAAACAGCTATTACACTATATCCAAGTTTGTGTTTATTTGAAGCAACAACAGTTAGTATTGGGAGGGGAACAGAAAGGCCATTTGAAATTTTTGGTCACCCAAAGTTCCCTAATAAAGGATTTACTTTTAAGCCAATTTCTTGTTTCGGTGCTAAAAGTCCATTATGTGAAAATACTGTTTGCTATGGCTTTGATTTACAAAATACCATGAAGAAAAGGGCGTATGAACTGAATTTAAATTGGTTAATTCAGACTAAAATTATTTTAGGTGACTCTATTGATTTTATTAATCAACCCGCATTTTTTAATCGTTTAGCTGGAAATTCAATTTTACAACAACAAATATTATCTGGAATGACGGCTAAAGATATACGTGCAACTTGGAAGCCAGGATTAGATAATTTTAAAAAGATTAGGCAAAAATATTTGTTATACGATTAAGTATTGATCTTAAATTTCAACATTAAGTATCTCTAAGAATTTTTATTTTATATTTCAACTGAATTTTGATAAATTTGCAATAATATTACTCGTATTATGGGATTAAAATTAACAACAGAAGAAAAGGCATTAAAGATAAATCTTACTCCAGATATATATGGTTGCTTTGCAGAAATAGGTGCAGGACAAGAGGTTGTTGCTAATTTTTTTAGAGCTGGTGGAAGTTCAGGAACAATTGCATTTTCTCAATCAGCATATGATATGAAGGTTTCCGACTCTATGTATGGAGAAGCATCTCGTTATGTTTGTGAAGAACGATTGATTACAATGTTAGAAACGGAATTTGAAACAATGAAATTTCGTTTACCTGAGAAATATAAACAATCTCGATTCTTTTCATTTTGTAATACAGTAGAATCACTTAATTATCATAAAACAAATCAAGGGCACGGTTGGGTTGGAATTCGTTTTCAACTAGATCTAAATGCAGAACCAAATGATATTATTTTGCATATCAAAATGCACGATATAAGTCATAAAGCTCAACAAGAATCTTTAGGGATTTTAGGTGTGAACCTCATACACGCTGCTTATTTTTACGCAGGTGATCTTGATCGATTTTTAGATAGCCTAGTGCAGCGTTTACCTCGTGACAGAATGGAAATCGATATGTTACGTGTTTCAGGACCAGATTTTGAAAATACAGATAATAGAATAATTGCACTGAATCTTGTTAAGAGAGGCATGACAGATGCAACTATGTTTGATCTTTGTGGAAATGTATTACAACCTGCAACAGCTTTGTATAAACGTAACATTCTTCTAATGAGAGGACGTTTCAGACCTGTTACAAAAGTTCATATTGATATGATTGAAACGGGATTGAATCATTTTTTGTTAGATGATGAAGTTGAAGAAGAAAATGTAAGTGTCGTTTTCGAACTCACATTGAAAGATTTAACTGCTGACGGTAAAATTTTAGATAAAGATTTTGTTGAAAGAGCAGAATTATTAGGTTCTCTCGGTTATACCGTTATGATATCTAATTATTTAAAACATTATAAAATGGTTGATTACCTTGCATCTATCGCAAAAGAAAAAAAGATGGGGGTTATTTTAGGGATCTATAATTTACACAGTATTTTTGATGAAAGATATTATGATAATTTACCTGGTGGATTATTAGAAGCTTTTGGAAGAGGTTTTGGGCATAATGTAAAATTATTCGTTTATCCCGCTATTGACGTTGAAACAGGTGATTTATATTCATTGCAAAATTTAAGTATTCCAAAAAATTTAAATGGGCTTTTGCAATATATGAAAGACAACAATAAATTAGAAGCAATTGAGGAATATAATCCAAAATTACTTTCAATAATGTCTGACGACGTACTTTCAAAAATTAAAGCAAATGCATCAAATTGGGAAGAAGATGTTCCTGAGCAAGTTGTAAAAGCAATAAAATTTTATGAGTTATTTGGGTTCTATCAAGAAAAAGAATCATTAACAAGTATAAATTAAAAAAAATAGTTAGATGCCTCATATTAAAAATGCTTTAATTAGATATAGAATTATAGATAGATGTTTGAGGAATAATTACAGACCTTTTCCATCAAAAAAAGATATCCGAGAGTTATGTGAAGAAGCTCTATTTGGAAGTATTGAAGGTGATAATATTTGTGATTCAACCATTGAAAAAGATCTTTTTGCAATGCGTTTAGAACATGATGCTCCTATCAAATATAACAAGAGAGAAGGTGGTTATTTTTATACAGATCCAAATTTTTCTATTAATGATATTCCATTATCAAATGATGATGTTACTTCTATTAAATTTGCTATCAATACGTTAAAGCAGTTTAGAGAAGTCGAAATGTTTAAGCAGTTTGGAAGTGCAATTGATAAAATTGTCGACAGAATAACTATTTCAGATGATCCAAGAGATAAAGATTTATCTAGTTATGTTCAATTTGAAATAGCTCTTTCATCAAGTGGTAATGAATATTTAACTCCCTTATTAGAAGCAATAAGAAATAGTTTAATTACAAAATTTGTATATACAAGCTTTGTTTCTGGAAAAGCAAAAGAAAGGAGAGTTATTCCACTATTACTTAAGGAATATAGAAATAGATGGTATCTAATTTCATATGATTTAGAAAAGAAAGATATTATGACATATGCACTTGAGCGTATGACAGATGTTTTCGTTCTTAATGAAAAAGGAGAAAAACCCCTTAATTTCAATCCAGATTTGTTTTTTAAATATGCAATTGGAATTACAAGTAGCGAAGATGAACCTTCGAAGGTTATTTTTAAAGCTGATAACGTATCTTCTAAGTATATCATTTCTCAACCTTTTCATTCTTCTCAAAAAGTAATTAAAGAAGGGAAAAATAAAATAACATTTGAACTTGAAATTTTAATTTCAGAAGAATTTACTCGTTCGATATTGAGTTATGGAGGAGGAATTGAGGTTATAGAACCTTCCGAACTTAGAGAAGAAATTGTTTGTCGTTTAGAAGAAATGATGAAAAATTATAAACTTGATTAATTAAAATTCCAATAAAAATTTGGTGTAAAGTAGCATCAGATAGCTAAATTGAATAAATTCAAAACAGATTCTAACTAGTTTGTAGTTATTTATTTCAATTTTTGTTATTTTTGCTATCCATTACAGAATGGTAATTGGTTTGAAAAATATAGAAGAATGAGAACTGTACAATATAGAGAAGCACTTAGAGAAGCAATGAGCGAAGAAATGCGTCGCGATGAAAATGTTTTTTTAATGGGTGAAGAGGTTGCAGAATACAATGGTGCATATAAAGTGTCGCAAGGTATGTTGGATGAATTTGGACCTAAACGTGTTATTGATACACCTATCGCTGAACTTGGATTTACAGGAATCGCTGTTGGAGCATCTATGAATGGTTTACGACCAATAGTAGAGTTTATGACTTGGAACTTTGCTATTTTAGCATCAGATCAAATTATTAATAGTGCTGCTAAAATGCTTCAAATGTCGGGTGGTCAATTTAATTGCCCTATTGTTTTTAGAGGTGGTAATGGTCCAGCTGGTCAATTAGGGGCAACTCACTCAACAAGTTTCGAATCTTTTTATGCTAATATACCAGGTTTGAAAGTAATTACTCCATCAACTCCATATGACGCAAAAGGATTATTAAAAGCTGCAATTCGAGATAACGATCCTGTCTTGATAATGGAATCTGAAAAAATGTATGGTGATAAAGGTGAAATTCCAGAAGGAGATTACATTATTCCTATCGGTGTAGCTGATGTGAAAAGAAAAGGAACAGATGTAACAATTGTTTCTTTTGGAAAAATAATGAAAGTTGCCCATGCAGCAGCAGAAGTTCTTGAAAAGGAAGGTATCTCTTGTGAAATTATAGATTTACGTACAATTCGTCCTATTGATTATGCATGTATTGTAGAATCAGTTAAGAAAACTAATAAATGTGTATGTGTTGAGGAAGCATGGCCATTAGCTTCGATTTCTTCTGAAATAGCTTATCATTTACAACGTTATGCATTTGACTATTTAGATGCTCCGGTAATGAGAGTTACTCAAACAGATACCCCATTAGCATTTTCACCAACATTAATAGATGAAGCACTTCCAAATGTTGATAGAATTGTTAAAGCTGTAAGAAGTACTTTCAATAGAAATTAATTAAAATTTTCTTGTAATGCCTAAAATTGCTATTCTAGGCTGTGGATGGTTAGGTTTTCCATTAGCTATATCTTTGATTAAAAATAGATGTAGTATTATTGGAACGACTACATCCATTGAAAAAATACCATTTTTAAAGGAAGCAGGTATAAATGGAAAAGTTTGGTCTTTATCTGATACTCAAACTAAAGAGTCAACTTCGTTTTTAAATTCTGTTGATATTCTTGTATTAAATATTCCTCCTTCAAAAATAAAAGGTGAATTTGACTATTCAAGTTCATTACATAATTTTTGTTTATTATTACCATCTTCTATTCACGTTCTTTTTATCAGTTCTACAAGCGTTTATCCTGAAAATTTAATAGATGCAAATGAAAACTATTCGTGGAAAAAATCCGATTTTTTAAATCAAAATGTTTTAGCTGAAAATAAATTACTCGAAGTTTTAGGAAAGAGATTAACTATTGTAAGAATGGCGGGTTTAATAGGCCCTAGTAGACATCCAATTAAATCAATGATCAATAAAAAGGAAATTCCTAATGGAGATTCACCCGTAAATCTAATTCATTTGAATGATGCAATAGGAATAATTGAAAAAATCATAGATCTTAATTTTTGGGGTGAAATAATTAATGGTTGTTTTCCTTTACATCCCTCAAAAAAAGAATACTACACAAATGCAGCTAATTTTTTCAATCTACCTGTTCCAAATTTTGTTAAAGGAGGTGAGTTAAATAAAATTGTTTCTAGCGAAAAATCAATTTCAAAGTTAAAATATTCCTATTCAACTTCAATTTTTCAATTTAGTTAAGAATTTTTAACTATCTGTTAACCATTAATTCAGATATATATAACTTCAATTTCAATAAATACTTTACTTTTAGTATTTATATGTATTTCTCTGGAATATTGAATAACCAACTTAAAATTCGTCAATTTCAAACAGAATTATTTGCTTTTAGGATGACGTTTTTGGGTTTTGTTTATTATTTATAAAGCGAAGCATTGTTTAGCCTATGCGTTATTATTTGATTTTTATAGTATTTATTTCTTGGTCAACTTCTTTTGCCTCTCATATTGTAGGTGGTGAAATATTCTATGATCATATGGGAAGTAATCAATATAGAATATCAGTAGTACTTTATCGTGATTGTAATTCAACAGGAGCAGCCTATGATGATCCTTTAAGTTTAGGTATTTACTCAAAATCAAATCAATTAATTCAGAATATTTTAATCCCTTTTCCTGGTAGTGTTAATTTACCTATAGTTTTTTCGAACCCTTGTGTTGTTCCCCCAAATGATATTTGTATTGAAAAATCAATTTATACGACAATAGTTGATTTACCGCCAATTATAGGAGGTTATACATTAACGTATCAGCGTTGTTGTAGAGGACCTAAAGTTGTTAATTTAGTTGCTCCAGATGGAACTGGTTTGACATTATCAACCCATATTCCAGGTATAGAAACTAATTTTCAGTTTAATAGTAGTAGTAGATTTTCCGGGTATCCACCAACTTTACTTTGTAATAATGAAAAATTAGTTTTTAATCATAGTGCAACAGATCCAGATGGCGACCAACTAGTTTATTCACTAATTGCACCTAATTCTGGAGCAACCACCGACAAACCTAAGCCGGATATACCTCCCCCCCCACCTTATTCTCCTGTTGTTTGGCTGAATAGTTTTTCATCATATAATCCTTTGGGAATTGGAGCAACAATTGATATCAATTCTTCAACAGGATTATTAACAGCTTCGCCTAAATCATTAGGACTTTTTGTTGTCGGAATTCGTGTTCAAGAATATCGTAATGGAATTTTGGTAGGTGAAACTATACGCGATTTCCTTTTTAGGGTAATTAATTGTGAAATTACTTTACAAGCAAGTATTCCATTACAAGTTGATATGAATTATTTTATCTCTTATTGCCAAGGATTAACAGTTACTTTCGATAATAATTCCTATGGAGCTAATAATTATGAATGGGATTTTGGTGTACCAAATTCGATAACAGATGTTAGTACTCAATTTACACCTACATTCACTTATCCATCACAAGGGACTTATCTAGCGACACTTATTGCTAATCCTGGTTGGCCATGCACAGATACAAGTACTCAAACAATAATTGTGAATGAATCTTTAGAAGTATCATTTTCAACAGTTGACTCAATTTGTATTGTTAATAATAGTTTCAATTTTGACGGTCATTTTGTTGGTAGTAATACATCTAACTTTTTATGGAATTTTGGTAATAATGCTTCAATTCAATCATCTTCAAATTTAGATGTTAATAATGTAACTTTTAATACATCTGGTTTTTCTAAAATTACACTATCAGGTAATAATGGAACTTGTACTACTTCTTTTTTGGATTCTATTTATATATTTCCACTTCCGACTGTAAATTTTTCACCATCTCCAAATTATTTATGCGAAGGACTGACTGTCCCACTTTATAATAGTTCCTTAGGAATAACAAAGTCTACTTGGGATTTTGGCGTTCCTTATACTTTGGATGACATTAGTAATGAATCAGATCCCATTTATATTTTTCCTTCAGCTGGAATTTATAACGTCCGATTAATTGGCAGTTCTATTGGTTCATGTATTGATACTTCCTATCAAACTTTAATAATAAATGAAATTTTAGATGTTTGGTTCACTAATAACGACTCACTTTGTGTAACAGGAAATAGTTTTAATTTTGATGGGGGAATGGTTGGCTCTCCAACTACAACTTTTGTGTGGGATTTTGGTCCAAACGCATCAATTACTAATTCCTCAAATCTAGATGTTTATAATGTCTTATTTAATAAAGCAGGTACACTTCCGATTAAATTGACAGGTAATTATTCTACTAATTGCACTGATATTTTTACTTCATCTATTTTTATTTATAGTGAACCTACCATTGATTTCACTATTGAACCAATTCTTAGTTGTGTTCCTTACACAGCAAAATTCATTAATTTATCGACTACTGATGCACCACTTTCGTACCTTTGGGATTTTGGAGAAGGAGGAACTTCTTCCTCAAAAGATCCAATTTATATATACGATTCTGTTGGTATATATAATGTTGGATTGAAAATTTCTGCGAGTAAAGGATGTATAGATACATTGGAAATTTTAAAAACTAACTTTATAAAAGTAAATCCAAGTCCATCATCATTTTTCAGCGCTACACCTTTATTAACAGATATTTGTAATTCCTTAGTTCAATTTACCGACGAATCAATAGGAGGGATAGCGACATATTATTCATTTAATGGAACAGCTTTTTCCGATGAAAAGAACCCTACTTATATTTATACTGATGATGGAGTGTTTTATCCTAAACAAATTGTAACAAATGAGTTTTTATGCACGGATACCAGTCAAATTGAAATCTATATTGAGCCATTTATGGTCTACATTCCAAATGCATTTACACCGGATGGGGATGCTTTTAATAATGAATTTAAAGCTATCACCTATTTTAATACAATTAAATGGGATTTTACTATATATAATCGATGGGGTAATGCGATTTACAATTCAAAAGACCCTTCCAAAGGTTGGGATGGTAAATATAAAGGTGAAAAAGCACAAGATGGGCTCTATAATTTCCATCTTAAGTACATATCTTGTGAAGAAACAAATGCAGTGCATGAGTTAAGAGGACATTTTAGCCTATTAAAATAACTGTAGCATTATTTTTTATTTAACTCAACTTCAAAAATTTCTGTCCAAAATTGTTTAATGGTATTTCCATCACATTTAATCATTTGAGGAACAATACTTGCGGGAGAAAAACCAGGTGTCGTATTTACCTCGATAACATAAGGAATATCGTTAACAATCATAAAATCGATTCTTGAAATAGATCTTAAACGTAACAAATTATAAATTCGTTTTGCAGTTTTTTGAACTTGTTCTTTTATTTCATCTGAAATTCTTGCAGGTGTAATCTCTTGTGATTTACCTAAATATTTAGCTTCGTAATCAAAAAAATCATTTTCGGAAGTAATTTCAGTTATTGGTAAAGCATAAATTCCAGTTTCAGTTCTATAAACACCACAAGTAACTTCAGTACCATCTAAAAAAGATTCTATTACAATAGTATTCCCCTCCTTAAAAGCAAACTCAATTGCAGGCTGAAGTTCTTCAATCGTTTTCACTTTCGAAATCCCAAAGCTAGATCCAGAATCTGAAGGTTTTACGAAGACAGGTAAACCTAATTCCTCGATAATATTTTCTATCGTAAAATCATTTTTTGCAGTTAAAAACAATGATTTAGCAACAGGAATATTAAAACCTTTTAGAAATTGATTACAATACCACTTATCAAATGATAATTCTGATGCTAAAGCTCCTGAATTGATACACGAAATACCTTTCATTTCTAAAAAAGCTTGGATTTTTCCGTTTTCTCCAGGATTTCCGTGAATATAAACCAACCCACTGTCAATTTTAATTAGTAGACCATTTGCTGTAAAACTGATTGTATTTAAATCGATAGTATATTCTTCATCTTGGTACCTTGCAGTCCATTTTTCTTTTGATACAACGATTAAAAACGCATTATATCCGTCTGGAAAATTAGTTAAAATAGTAGTTGCACTTTTGATAGAAATTTCAAATTCAGAAGAAAATCCACCGCAAAAAATACCAATTGTTTTCATATGTATTTTATTGTTTTTTAATGTCATATGGAATCGCCAATAGAAATTCATCTGTGTATGAGATGTTTTTCGTTAAAGGGTTATTTCATATCTATTTTATTTTTCACGAATTTACAATACAAAATACCATTTGTACATTCGAATATGAAAAGTTTTCAGCAAATTAGTTTTTAAAAGATTTTTTGGTGCTAATTTTTAAAAATCTAAAATTAATTGGGTCGCTTGTTTTGAGTAATATCCTTTTTGACTTTGTATTTTATTTAAAATAACTTTAGCCTTTTCTTTTTCATTATTCGCTAAATAGCTTTTGGCTAAGTACCAATCTACTTCTTCACTAAAATTAATAAATTCTGAATTGATACATTTTTCAAAAATGAATTGTGCCTTTTTATATTCACCTAAGTTATAATAACATAAACCACCATAAAAATTGGCATTTAAATCCGTTGGGTAAGTGTTTAAAATAATTTCAAATCTAGATAATGCTTTTTTATCATTGCCCTTTGCAAAAATTTCTATTGATTTTTGAATATATTCAATATAAGGTATGTCAATCGTTTTCCAACTATTTCCATCTTCAAATTCTTCTTTCGAATACTTATCTTCTTTTTGTGCAGGAGTTCCATTCAATAAGAATTGGTTTGATTTTATAGTTGGTTTTGATCGATAAGCCCTATAATCAATTAATTTTAAGTCAT
>CANCQX010000099.1 GCA_947380375.1 Flavobacteriales bacterium | reverse complement strand
TACTTGTTCAATCGTAGGTGAAACAATAGTTGATTTTGATTTATAGCGTTCTAAACTTGCTATTTTTTCTTTTATAACTTGTGCTTGTTCAAATTCATACTTCGCAGCATATTTTTGCATTTTTTCTTGCAACATAGAAATAACAGGACCTAAATTTCCTTTTGCAATATTTCCAATTTGTGAAATATAACTATTGTATTCTGAAGCAGTTTCTTTCCCTTCACACGGACCTTTACAGTTTCCAATGTGGTATTCTAAACAAACTCTAAATTTTCGTTGTGCAATATTTTTATCGGATAAATCATACGAACAATTTCGGATAGGAAATAGCTCTTTCAATAAGGTTAGTAAAGTGTTTAATACTTTAACATTGGTGTAAGGTCCGAAATACTGAGATCCATCTTTGATCAATCGTCTCGTAGAAAAAATACGTGGAAATGGTTCGTTTTTAATACAAATCCAAGGATACGTTTTATCGTCTTTTAGCTGAATATTATACTTTGGTTGGTATTTTTTGATGAGGTTATTTTCTAATAACAACGCATCATTCTCTGTTTCTACAACAATATATTGAAGATCTACAATGCGTTTAACAAGAATAATTGTCTTCCCGTTGTCTTGATTTTTATTGAAATAAGAAGAAACTCTACTTTTTAAATTCTTCGCTTTCCCAACATAAATAATCGTTCCTGAAGCATCAAAATACTGATACACCCCCGGACTATTGGGAAGAGATTTTATTTTTAGAGCTAATTCTTCAGATTTTGTAGACACTTAATCAGTATTAATGAAATCAAATTTAAAAATAAAAGAATTTATTAGACCCTGAAAGCAAAACAAAAAATGGGGCACGAAAATTTATAAATCATCAATTTTATATTGTTTCGTTTGATATTTTCGGAATTCTTATGCCTTTTGGACTTACAATTACATAATTTGTTTTTTTCCCACTATCTTCTGCGATAAGCATTTCTTTTGAAACTAAATCTTGCAAATCACGCAATGCTGTGTCAGTTGAACAACTAGCACGTTTAGCATATACGGATGTTCGTAAATACCCAACTTCTTTATCATAATTATCATATATATAATTAATTACGAAGCGTTGTCTGTCGTTAATAGTTGTTGATTTATGTTTCTCCCAAAAATGTGCTTTATCCAAAATGATTTCCAAATTTTGCTCACTTGCTAATAATGCCCTTTCAAAGCAACTTAAAAACCATTCTAAATACTGCGTAATATCCTGTGAGCCTTTTTGTGTTGTCTCAAGAATAGCGTTATAATGTTTATGTTCTTTGAAAATTTGGTTGGATAAGCTATAAAAACGAATTTTACTACTGTCGCTCTTAGCTAAAAACATATCCAATATGGCACGTGCAATTCGTCCATTTCCATCATCAAATGGGTGAATGGTGACAAACCAAAAATGCGCTATTATGGATTTAAGTACTAGATCTATACTATTTTCATTGTTGAGCCAATCTAAAAATAAGTCCATTTCATAGGGTACTCGATCGGCTGATGGTGCTTCAAAATGTATTTTTTCTCTGCCAAAATTTCCAGAAACTACTTTCATACCACCTGAACGATATTTCGCAACATCAATCTGCTGATAACCGCTATAGCCCGTTTGAAAAAGTGAATTGTGCCAACCAAGAAGTCGAACTTTTGTCAGTGCTTCTTCAAAATTTTGCGTAGCATCCAAAATGACGTCTACAATACCTTCAATGTTTCTTGGTGTTTTTACAAATTCAGAATTTTCTATACCCAATTTACGTGCAATAGATGAACGTACAAGTTCTGGATTTAAAAATTCTCCTTCAATTCTTGACGTATCAACAACGTCTAAAATTAGTGATTCCAACGTGGCGCGTTTAATAAAATCGAAACCTAAACTTTCCATTCTTCCTAGTAAACGTCCTTGTAAATACCTTACAGAAGAAAGAATAGGTGATAATCTATTATTATCCCAAATAAAGTTTATCCAATTTCCTCTTTCGTGAATATACATATTTACCACTGCAAAATATGCGGTAAAAATACACTTAATTCACCGCAAAACAATTATTATCGTTAATTTTTACCACAAATCATATCATTTTGCCAAATGATTATTAAGTTAAAGTTAATGTTAAACAAAAATGGATTACGAAAATTCATAACCCATCTTCAAAATTTATAACTTCATCATTTAAACTAGCGAAACTAATGACTAGCCAAATATCTCTACCTAAGTGACCTCCACAGTCTAATCACTAACAACTAATAACTAGATATAACCTACTCAGTCTAATCTCTAAAAACTAATTACCTCTTAATAATCTCAAACAACTCGTTCAAATTCGGTGAAATAATAATCTCTATTCTTCTATTTTTTGCTTTGTCTTTTGTATCAACAGGAATGTATTCTGAACGCCCAGCAGCCATTAATTGTGCAGGGTTTACTTTTGAATTCGCTGTCATAATTTCTACAACTGCTGTTGAACGAAGAACAGATAATTCCCAATTGTTTTTTGGAATGTTCGGACTGTTGAATTTGTCTGTATCTGTATGACCTTCAACAATAATTTCAACTTCTTTTTCAGTTTCAAGCACTTTTGCTAAATCAATTAATGCTTTTTTACCACCTTCTTCAACAACTGTACTTCCAGAGTTGAATAAAAGTTTTGCCTCAAGACTAACATAGATTTTTCCATTTTTCTGAACTACAGTTAATCCTTTGTTTTCAAATCCTTTAAGAGCATTAGCAACTTTATTTTTAAGTGTATTTACAGCTTCATCTTTACGTTGAATTAATTCTTCCAATTCATTAACACGTTGCTCTCTTTCTACCAATAACCTCGATTTCGTTGCTAATTCAGATTCAAGAGTTGCTAAAGCGTCTTCTTTGCGTTGTAATTCCAAATTTTTAGCTTCTAAATCAGACTGTAAACCTGCTGTTTCTTTTGCTCCCGATAATCTGAATTTGTCAAATTTCACTTGTAAAAGATCATTTTCTTCTAGTATGTTTTCGTATTGTATTTTTAACAAACGAAGTTTTGAACCCAATTCTGTTGTATCAATTACTAAAGCCGCAATATCTTTCTTAGCTACCTCATAAAGAGTTTCAACATCTTTAAATTTACCTTCAAATTCTAATGAACTACTTTTATACTTTTCTAAATCAAGACTACATTGTTTCTCCCGAGCAACCAAATCGTTGTATTTTTTAGCAGGAACACAAGAAAAAATGACTAATGATAGGACAATAACTAAATTAAATGTTTTCATAAGTATAGAATTTGTTTTTAATCACCTTACATAATTACTATCATAATTCTCTGAATTGAGAGGCGTTACTGATAATAGCTTTTATATATAATGTACATTATTAATTAACAAAGATGAGAACGATTAAAGTTGTTTTTAACGATTAATAAATAAATTATGAACTAGGAAAGGTGGATAAGTTGAGGTTGGGGTTAAGATTTAGGTTTAGGTTGAGAGTGAGGTTAAGATTGAGATTTAGAATGAGGTTAAGATTAAAACAGTTTTGTTTTTTTAACATTTTTTTAGGTTTTAATTAAATTTTGTTTCGATAATAAAAATACCTTCGTTATTGAACAATATTAGAAGAGAAAGAGATGAAAACAAATCACGAAATAGATTACGAAATTATTGGTAGTGAAATGCAATGCGTTGAAATAGAGTTAGATCCACAAGAGTCAGTGATTGCTGAACCGGGTGCTTTTATGTACATGGACGATGGCATCGAAATGGAAACCATTTTTGGAGACGGCTCTTCTCGGCAAGGAAATGGATTTATGGATAAATTATGGGGTGCTGGAAAACGTTTATTAACGGGAGAAAGCATGTTCATGACAGCATATACGCATACAACCTATGGAAAAGCAAAAATAGCTTTTGCATCGCCTTATCCGGGTAAAATAATACCCTTGGATTTAAGTGATTTTGGCGGTAAAATTATCTGTCAAAAAGATGCGTTTTTATGTGCTGCTAAAGGTGTTTCTGTTGGAATTGAATTTCAAAAGAAATTAGGTACAGGACTTTTTGGGGGAGAAGGGTTCATTATGCAAAAATTAGAAGGCGACGGAATGGCTTTTTGTCACGCTGGTGGACACATAATTCGAAGAATATTAAAACCAGGAGAAACTTTGCGCGTTGATACAGGTTGCATCGTTGCTTATACACAAGAAATAGATTACGATATTAAATACGTAGGAGGTGTAAAAAATATGATTTTTGGAGGTGAAGGTATTTTCTTCGCAACCTTAAAAGGACCTGGACAAGTTTGGCTTCAAACGTTGCCGATTTCCCGATTAGCTTCAAGAGTATTGTCTTATGGAGTAGGTTCACGTAAAGAAGAAGGAAGTATCCTAGGTGGTTTAGGCAATTTATTTGACGGAGACGGAAGATAGTAGTATATTTGCACCAAAAATTTAACAAAATGTCAGATAATAGCCGCGTTTCAACAAATAAAGCACCTAAAGCATTAGGTTTATATCCTCACGCAAGAAAAGTAGGGAATTTATTATTTCTATCAGGAGTTGGTCCAAGAGTAGCAGGTTCAGATTTAACAGATTCTGAAGTTCCTGGATTAAAATTAGATAAAAATGGAAATTACATCGAGTTTGATTTCGAAGCTCAATGTAAAAGTGTATTTGAAAATGTTAGAGTTATATTAGAAGAATCAGGATCTGATTGGAGTCAATTAGTAGACGTAACGGTTTTTTTAGTAAATATGAAAAGAGATTTTCAGACGTATAATCGTTTATATGCTGAATATTTCAAGGATAATTTCCCTTGTAGAACGACGGTTGAAGTAAATTGTCTTCCATCTCCAATTGCTATTGAATTAAAATGTATTGCAACAATTGATTAAATTATGATAAACTTTCTTATTCGCTGCCTTGTAGCATTCGCATCACTTTTTTATACAAGTTACCTTTTTGGAACAGGTCACTGGGGTTGGGCAATCTGTATGATTTTTGTAACTGCAATTATCGGACTTTCTTTTTTCAGAAATGAACGAATGATAATGGGGTTAAACCAAATGAGATTAGGTAATACCGATAAGGCAAAAATGCATATCAACAAAATTACCGCACCTCAATTCTTACCAAAAAAGCAACATGCGTATGTTTTGTTTTTACAAGCAGTTTTAAACAGTCAAGAAATTGGATTTGCTAAAAGTGAACAATTGTTAAGAAAGGCTCTTTCAATGGGATTGAGAACAGCTCAAGATAATTCAGTTGCACGTATGCATTTAGCTGGAATTTGTGCTCAAACAAACAGAAGACAAGAAGCGGTTTCTTTATTGGCTGAAGCAAAAAAATTAGATAAATCTGGTATGATGAAAGAACAAATTTCTCAAATGCAAAAACAAATGCAACAAGGAGTTCCTTCAAAAAACCAAATGAGAATGGCGCAAATGAGTGGTGGCCGTCAAAAAACACCTCGTCGTTAGTTTTTGGTAATAAGTTTCTTTGGGTCTTGCGGTCTTGAATCTTATAGTCTTGACTCTAATATCTAAAAAATGGAAAATATTCGCATCTACACTGAAGGTTGGGACGATTACGAGTTAATCGATGCTGGTGGAGGTAAAAAATTAGAGCGTTGGGGTTCGATTATTACTATTCGACCGGAAGTGCAAGCCTATTTCAAATCGGAACTTTCTTTTTCGGAATGGAATCAACGTGCTCATTTTGAGTTTATTTCTAAAAGTGCTCAAGCTGGTGAATGGAAAGAATTAAAAAAAGATACTCCCAAATTTTGGTCAATTTCTTATAAATCACTTCGGTTTCAATTAGAATTGACCAAATTTAAACACGTAGGATTATTTCCCGAACAACGAATCAACTGGGATTTTATCGCTTCCCATTTAAATCAAGACAAACGATTTCTAAACCTGTTTGCCTATACAGGAGCTGCTTCTTGTGTAGCCAAAAATACAACTGCCGAAACGGTTCATGTTGATTCGGTTAAACAATTAATTTCGTGGGCTAGAACCAATCAAGATTTGAGTCAATTGTCTGATATTAAATGGGTTCATGAAGATGCTTTAAAGTTTGTAGAACGCGAAATAAAAAGAGGCAACAAATACGATGGTATTGTAATGGATCCTCCTGCTTGGGGATTAGGAGCAAAAGGTGAAAAATGGAAATTAGAAGACAAACTAGAATCGCTTATTATAGGTGCGAAATCAATATTAAATAAAGATGGATTCTTGATTTTAAATACCTATTCTCCTACAATCTCCATTAAAGAAATCCAGCAATTAGCTACTAAACATTTCAAAAATTCTAAAACGGAAGTAAAAGAACTTTGGATGAAAACAACTACCGGAAAAGAGTTGTATTACGGTAATTTACTCAGAGTAGGTTAGTACAAGTTTTTGAAATCGAATTTCGAACTAAAATAATGTTGTTATATTTATAGAAATAAAGACTATGAAAACGATTCAAACGCTGCTTTTTTTTACTTTAATTATTATTTTATTGGCCTGTAAAACAACATCTAACTCTTCAGTTGTCCCTTCAATAAAAATTACGGATAAAATAACACAAGAGCCACCCATTATAGTCTATAAAACAAAGGGAAATTACAATAATTTAGTCCCAATAAGACTTTCAGATGATAAAACTCAAATTGTAAGTTATCCTGCACCTTCTGACCTAAAAAAAGACGGCCAATTTTTATATCCAACAGAATTAGAAGGAGGTCTTTTAATTGATAATTTAGGTATATCTAAAAATTCGGCATTTATTAAACTTACCTACGAAGAATACGCGGCTTTACAAAATACACTTCCATTATCCGAATTGTTTAAATTGATAGTTGACAAAGCTCCATTTTTAGAAATGTACGATTGCGGAAACAAGCAATCATTTACAAATTTAAAAGAACAATTGAACGATCAAATTAGAAAAGGAGAATTTAAAAAATTGTACAAAAGAACTTTTTGATCATTGATTAAAAAGAGGTAATTTTTTATGAACTTAGTATAGAAAAAACCCATAGATTGAAATAAATAGCCATAAAACAATATTTATTAATTTTTTAATTATTTTTACTCAACTTAAAGTTTTATTCTATATGAAAAAAATCCTCTTTATAATTTGTATTATCTTCTCATTTAATAATTTAGAAGCAAAAACAATTGATGAAATTTCAGCAAAAAAAGTGGCTACAAATTTTATAAATAGACAAGTAAAAAATGGAAAAACCGTTGTTCTTGAAACAAGTTATATTTCAACAAAAAAGGATGTTAATTCAGCTATTTTATATACTAATTTTTACGTTTTCAATATAGTAGATGGAGAAGGATTTGTTATCATTTCTGCTGATGATAACGTTGAACCAATTTTAGGATATTCATTTGAAAAAGACTTTGAAATTGAAAAAATACCTTCACAAGTTGCTAATTGGTTGGAAGATTATTCGACGCAAATTGGAATCGTAATTGAAAACAAAATCAGTTCTAAATTAGCTACTACAAAGTGGAATAATTTACTATCAAATATTATTATAAAAGAAAAGACACTTCCAACAGCAGTAAAACCATTACTAAAAACAACTTGGAGTCAAGATCCGTATTATAATGATCAATGCCCTTTATCAAATAATGTAAAAACTGTAACTGGATGTGTTGCAACAGCAATGGCACAAGCCATGAAATATTGGAATTACCCAACTACTGGTACAGGAAGTAATTCTTATACTTCTAAAACATTAGGTTTACAATCCTCCGCAAATTTTGGTTCTACTACTTATAATTGGGCTAATATGCTAAATAATATAAATAGCGCAAATTCCGAAATAGCAAAATTAATGTTTCATTGCGGTGTAGCAATAAATATGAATTATGGAACAGCTGCTTCAGGTGGAAGTAGTGCTTACCTTTATGGTTCTTATCCTTCAGCTGAATATGCTTTAAAAAATTACTTTGGTTACCCTTCGTCGTTAAAATTCGTAAACAAAACAAGTTACTCAACTGATGTTCTTTGGTTGGATGTTTTAAAAACTGAATTAATTGCTGCAAGAGTAATAATTTATCAAGGATTTTCAAGTACTGCTTCTAATGCTAGTGGACATTGTTTTGTAGCGGATGGATTTGATGTAAATAATTTCATCCATTTTAATTGGGGATGGGGAGGTAGTTATAATGGTTATTTTTCTGTCGCAAGTTTAATACCAAGTGGTTCAGGAACTGGTGGTGGTGCTGGAAATTACACATCAAACCAAGGCGCACTTATAGGTTTAACACCTCCTACATCTTCCGCTCCTGTAGCTGATTTCTCTGCGTCATCAACGATTACCAGTGTTGGTTCCATAATCACACTGTCGGACTTATCAACTAATATTCCAAATAGTTGGAAATGGACAATCACTCCATCAACAACGATTAGTTATGCAAATGGCACTTCTGATAATTCTAAATTCCCTGAAGTTACGTTTACTGCAAGTGGACAATACACTATAAAATTAGAAGCTACTAATTCTTTTGGAACAGGAAGTATAACTAAAACAGCATATATAATTGTCAACCCTGCTCTTGCATCTCAAGTATGTGACACACTAACAAATTTTAGTGCAACTGATCAAAAAGTCAATTATACTATTACTGGAGGAGGATATATGGCTGGTCACAATGTTTCAAAGTTAAAAGGGTATGCAGAATATTATCCAAGTAACACACCATATACCCATATTTCAGGTGTAATTTTAGAATTCGCACATGCTGAAGCTAGTAACTCTACAAATACCATAAAAGTTAGTTTATATTCAGATGTCAGTAATAAACCAGGTGTAATTTTAAAATCTAAAACAGTTAGATTAATTGATATTGTGAATGATGTAAATAACAATCAACCTACAACTGTTTTGTTTGATACTCCCTATCAATTAACAGGATCTTTTTATGTAGGTTATACATTAACATATTTCGCTGGTGATACCGTTTCCGTTTATACTGGAAAATCAGGTGCAATTTCTACAAATACTTCATTTTTCCAGTATCCTACTGATATTTGGAGAGATTACAAATCTGGTTGGGGTGAAAACCAACACTTAAAAATTAGTCCGATGATTAGTACAATGCCGATTCCAAATTTTACAATTACTTCAAGTCCAGCATTAGTAAATACAAATGTTATTATTGATGCTAGTTTATCTGAAGGAGCTTATGCATTCAATTGGACGATTGCAAATGCAAATATTACTTCTTCAAAATTCTACAAAGAGACAATATCATACAGTACTTCTGGAACTCATGATATTATTTTAGATGTTACAGGTGGATGCGGAACTACTAAACAAATAACAAAACAAATAGTTATTAATGATAATTGTATAACCGCACCAGTTTCACCTGGAACTATTTCAGGTATAACCTCTATTTGCCCAGGATCAACAAATGTAACTTATACGGTTGGTGCTGTTTCAGATGCATCTAGTTACAAGTGGACACTACCAACAGGAATTACCGGAACATCAACGACAAACTCAATTATGGTAAATATATCTAATACAATACAAAATGGATCGATTAAAGTAAGTGCAGAAAATTCATGTGGAACAAGTGCAGAAGCAAGTCTTTCTTTTACACCAGTGAGTAAAACTACAACTAATTTTAATAGTGTAAATGCAGTATGCTCAGGAACTGTAATACCAAGTTTACCAACACAATCTTTAGAAGGAATTAATGGGCAATGGGCTCCAACTTTAAATAATTCAACAACAACTCCTTATACATTTACTCCAACATTAGGACAATGTGCAACAACAGCAACTTTAACTATAACAATTAATCCTTTACCAACTGTTACAGCAACTGTTTCATCAGCAACTATTTATGAAGGTAAGTCTGTTACATTAACAGGCTCTGGAGCTCAATCATATACTTGGAATAATGGTGTTACAAATGCTATTGCATTTAAGCCTTTAGTTGGGGCAATAACATATACCGTTACAGGAACTGCTGCAAATAATTGTACAAATACAGCCAATGTTTTAGTAACTGTTCTTTCTTCAGCAGGTATTGAAAATTTAAATTTGAACGATTTGTTCAATGCCTATATTAATAGTTCAACAGATGAACTTATTATAAATGCTACTTTTGATAAAACGAGTAATATAATCCTTACATTAATAAATAGTGAAGGTCAAGAAATTTACAATCAAAAATATTCAAGCTTTTCAGGAGAATTTAATTCAAACATAAATGTAAATAACTTTAAAACAGGTGTTTACATTTTAAAAATGGATACAAACCAAGTAGTAGTTTCTAAGAAATTTGTAATAAATTAAATCCGATTTAAATTGTGATGTAACTTGAGAATTGAATAAATTTTTCAAGTTATATTTTTTTAATTTCAACCTTTTTTCAACCAATTCTAGTTTAATCAGAGTTATTAACATCTGTTCGTGAATTCAATTCTGAAATTGTTAATAAACACCTCTTCTTTTTAACTAAGTTTGTTATATAGGGATATATTCAAGCAAATGTTAAAATTAGTATTCATAGCAGTTTTGGTTTCTTTTTACGGAAATGCTCAAAATTTCATCACGATATCGGATAGAAATTTTTCAGCTTTTTTGGTGGAAAAATATCCTAATTGTATGAATGGAAACCAATTAGATGCTTCATGTCCTTCAGTTATCAATGAAGAAACTCTTTCTTTAAATGGATTACAAATTTCAAGTTTAGAAGGTTTAGAGGCTTTTGTAAATTTGAAAACTTTAGAATGTTTAGAAAACAATTTAACAAGTTTACCAGTACTTCCTGCAAGCATTGTTAAATTAGATTGCAGCATGAATCAATTAACAAGTTTACCATCATTACCTTTTTCATTAGAAGAATTGAGTTGTGCTGTAAACAAATTAACTAGTCTTCCTTCATTACCTGCTCAATTAAAAATTATCTATTGTAATTTTAATGAAATTACTGCATTACCAAGACTTCCTAAAAATTTAGAATATTTAGCATGTGGTTCAAATAAATTAACTTGTTTACCAACATTGCCTTCTTCTATTTATATGGGAGATATTTCTTTGAACCCATTAACTTGTATTACTTCTCATGCTGAATGGATGGATGAAGAAAGTTTGAAACTACCAATCTGTTTAGAAAACGACTTAAAAAACAATATTAATCGTTGTATTTGTATTACTACATCATTGTTAAGTAATGATAAATTTGAGAATGATGAAATAAATACTATTCAATTATATTCAACTTTCGTTTCAAATAATGAGAAAAATTCAATTGAAACAAATCAAATTCACGCAAACACTATTTCGATTTTCCCAAACCCAACAAAAGGAAATATTATTATAAAATCCAACGATTTAATTAATGCTATTTCTATTAAAGATATTGAGGGAAAAATTATAAAAATGAATGCACTTAATCAAGTTGAATTAGATGTAAATCAAATCGAATTAGATCTATCTGAACTAATAAATGGCATCTACTTTATTCAAACAATTGTAGGGTTAAAAATTACTACTTACAAAGTAGTTAAAACGAACTAATTCGTTTTTTAAATTACCCATTAATAAATCACACAACTTATTGTAAATCAATTGTTTAATTGGTTTTTATAATCTCTTAACAAT
>CANCQX010000098.1 GCA_947380375.1 Flavobacteriales bacterium | reverse complement strand
GGCATTCCGCCACCCATTCCTTGCATTTGTTTCATCATCTGAGCCATTCCTTTTGGATTACTCATCATTTTCATCATTTTCTTTGTGTCTTCGAATTGTTTCATAAGCTTATTTACTTCTTGAATATTCGTTCCACTTCCTGCAGCAATACGGTTTTTACGTTGAGCTGTAATAATATCAGGATTTGATCTTTCAATAGGTGTCATTGATTGAATGATGGCTTCTAAATGTTTGAAAGCGTCGTCTTTGATTTCAACATCTTTCATTGCTTTCCCCATTCCCGGAATCATCCCCATTAAATCTTTAACATTTCCCATTTTCTTAACTTGTTGCAATTGCGACAAGAAGTCATTGAAATCAAATTGATTTTTAGATATTTTCTTTTGAAGTTTTCTAGCTTCTTCTTCGTTGTAGTGTTCTTGTGCTAATTCTACCAAAGAAACAACATCACCCATTCCAAGAATACGATCCGCCATACGAGTAGGGTAGAATACATCCAATGCATCCATTTTTTCACCTGTACCTACAAATTTAATTGGTTTATTTACAACCGATTTGATAGATAAAGCAGCTCCACCTCTTGTATCACCATCTAATTTTGTAAGAACAACTCCGTCAAAATTGATTTTATCGTCGAAAGCTTTAGCAGTATTTACAGCATCTTGACCAGTCATTGAGTCAACAACAAATAAAGTCTCTGAAGGGTTGATTGCTTCTTTTACAGCTGCAATTTCGTTCATCATTTGCTCATCAACAGCTAAACGTCCAGCAGTATCTACAATAACAACATTGAATCCTTTGCTTCTTGCATGAATAATTGCAGATTTAGCAATGTTTACCGGGTCTTTATCTTCTTTGTTTGAATAAACTTCAATTCCTAATTGTTCTCCTAAAACGTGTAATTGATCAATTGCAGCTGGACGATATACATCACAGGCAACCAATAATACGTTTTTACCTTTTTTAGTTTTTAAGTAATTACCTAATTTACCTGTAAAAGTAGTTTTACCAGAACCTTGTAAACCAGACATTAAAATAATTCCAGGATTTCCTTTGATGTTTATTTCAACTTCATTTCCACCCATTAATTCTACCAATTCTTCGTGGCAGATTTTTGTCATTAATTGACCAGGAGAAACTGATGTAAGTACATCTCTACCAATCGCTTTGTCTTTTACAGTTGTAGTAAATTCTTTTGCTGTTTTGAAATTCACATCGGCATCAAGAAGAGCTCTTCTAACTTCTTTCAATGTTTCTGCAACATTGATTTCAGTAATAGATCCGTGACCTTTTAATACTCTAAACGCTTTTTCAAACTTACTAGTAAGATTCTCAAACATAATTTTTCAATTTTAATGATGCAAAAGTAGGGAAAAAAACAGAATTTTTCTAAATTTTTTTGTTGGAATAATCTATTTAATTAATCTTTAGGAAAAATGGAAAAATAACCTTGATTTAAATGAAATTTACGGGAAATTAAGCAAGACTTATTTATAATTCTAGTTTGAAATGTTTGGATAAATTCAGTTATTAAATCGGTTTAATTACTTCATAATTCGCTCGTCATTAATCCAATTTATAACTGGGAGAATCTTTGAATATTCGATTTCTACACATTCTATTTTTTGCAATGAATCAAAAGAAATATCTTTTTTTATCATCCCAATATCAATTCTTCCTGTTTTATATTTATTATTTGCTTTAAAAGAATATATAATTGTATTACAGCTATTTATTCTAGATTGGTCGGTTATTTTTGCACATGCTTTGTTAGTGAATGTAAATAAGGATATAATAAAGGAAATGATTAATACTAAAATTAGTAAAACATATTTCAGATCGAAAATCAATTCTTTGAAAGATTGTTTCATTTTTTATATTTGAGAATTTAATAGTTTCTAACTTATATCCAAATATAGTAAACAAAAATAACACCCGTTATGGCAAATGGTTAGTGTTATTAAGTTAGATTGAAATTTATTTTTTTTAGTACCGTAAACTGAGGTTTTTTGGTTCAATTTAATTTCCCGGTTTCAGTCTACTTTTCCCTCTAAAATTTTCAATAATTGCTCATTTAAATAAAGTTTTTATTTTCCGACTTTTACCGATTTCAAAAATCGATTTTTTTCCAATTCCTGCAATTAGTTACCAACAGTTTTTGGAATAAGGTCAGTCGATAATGAAAATCCACTTTCTCCAATTGAATTAGATGAACAAGAGCCAACTAAAAACTTATCATCTAATCTTGCAAGTCCTAGCCCAATCGTATGGTAATTTTGATATGAATATTTTTCAGTTTTCTGTGAGAATAAGTAATTATTATTACTTGCCAAAAGTAGAAGTAATGTATAGATTAGAACTTTCATATTTAAATTTCAATGTTATTTTTTGTCCTTCTTTGAATTTAATTCTAAGCTAAAAATTTAAACTTTCCCGATTTCCCCCAGACCCATGCTTGAATTCAGCATTTTCCACTAACGTTTTGCTGATAGGCGAGGGGCGTACTGGAAACAGTACTTCTCAAGCCGCTTGCCAATGCGTTGTTATCTGTTGCTGCCTTCGGGTGTAACCTACTATATTTTTCCGTGCAAGTTCGTCTCTTGAGTTCATTTTTTGTCCACTCGAGAATGTCAATTTTGTATTTATGCACTAATAATTAGCTTTATCAATTTTCAAATGCGGTCGTTCTATTTAGTTCGTCCGTATACGAATTTTCTACAAGAGGTCAAACCGATAGCGTCAATTTCTGTATTTTATTTAAAAGTTCATCTAATGACAATTTTACTGTCTTTTCTCGAAATCCAATTCGTTTTTATAATAGTGTCTTTTGATAAATTAATCAATTTATAATCTCTTCCTTGATTTTCGTTATAATGGTCAATTTCTTTTACTATTATTTTTTTATCATTTGTTAAAAAGTAAAAACCATCACGTTCAATTGGTAATTCATCTGATTTATGAATGCCTTTTTTATTTTTATCTATTATCCATTTATCTTCTTCCCAATGTAATTCTATCATTTTATTATTTAATATATCTTCCACATATTCTTTGTCTTGAATAGTACTTTCATTTCCCATTATCAGTAAAACACTATCCCATTCAAAGTCTGTAATTTCAGCTATATCAAAAGTGTCTTCTAAAGTTTCACTTTGTTTTACAATATCAATTTTATTGAATAATTTTTCTTGAAAATTACCACAACTTGATAAAATCAATAAAAATAGAATTAGGGCTATAAAATTTAATTTGTTATTCATTCATTTATTGTTTTTGTCCTTCGTGAATTCAAATCGAAGCTAAAGTTTAAATTTTCCCGATTTCCCCCAGGCACGAAGAGAGAATTTCAGGCAGTTACAGATAACGTTTTACGGATAGGCGAGCGGCTCTTGGATGCGTACTTGTCAAACCGTTTATCTTATGCGCTGTTATGTGCAGGAGACTTTCGGGAGTAACCTACCAAAGTCCAGCGGGAATGTTTGTCTCTTGGATTCAACTTTTTGTCTACCCGAAATGTCAAAATTATATTTTCCCAATTCTGTCTAACTTATTAAGAGTAATCAATTTATAAAATCGGTCGTCCAATTGAGGTCGTCCATTATGAAAATAATTATTTAAATATCAATAAATATATAATTGACCATGTTGCTAAAATACCTATAATGAATGGACTAAAGAATACGATTACACTCATAAACGACCAAAAAAGAATATTTCTATTGTTATTAGGTTTGTCACTTAATTTGTTCTTGAGTTCAATTTCCGAAAGTGTGTATATTTCAGCTTTAGGTATTCCACAAACTAAAGCATTATTCATTGTTTGTCCTTTTTTAAATGAATTTAAAGTTGATTTTGTATAAAATATTATTCCTAAACCCATTGCCCATAAAGTTAAAAGCCACGGGATATAATTGTTTTTCCAACCACCCGAAGAAATCTCCCACGCAGAAATAGAACTTTCTCCTCTCCAAGTAGTATCGAAGCCTGTTATAATGTGGTTTATATCATGAAATTGGACATTCTTTTTTCTACTTTCAAAATTTGGAAGAGGAAAAGATATAAATCCAAATTTTATCCAAGCAATTTTCATTTTTACTCCACCGTCATCATCAAAGTTATTAATGTTGTAAAATTCTTGAATTGATTCTTTAATGGTTTTAGTTTCCATAATTATAAGTTTTGTTGTCGTCCATCGTGAATTATAATCGAAGTGAAATTTTAAGACTTTTCGATTTCCCCCAGGCACGAAGTGGGATTTTCAGGCTCTTGCACATAACGTTTTGGTGCTAGGCGACAGCGGGCTAACAGGTACAGTACTTTTCGCCCGTTGTTGCCTAACACCTGTTAGTGGCTGGTTTTTATTTGTGTATTTCGATTATTACTTCTTTGTTTTTCAAGTCGGATTCAATCGTGTCCATATATTCAATTTTGAATTTAAATCTATCATTATTGATTTTGGTTACTCTTTCTTTATAGCTGTCTTCCCCGTAAAGTCTATTGTTAGCTAATATTACCCATTTTTTGGTTTTCTTATTATATGAATAAATAATTATTTCAATATGTGTTCCTATCCACCAATTCGTCTGAAAAATAATTTCATTTATTCCGTCACCATCAAGGTCGTCAATTGCTTCAACTTTTCCCCATAATGAATTATTAATGTAGATTTCATTGAAAAAAGATGAAAATTTGATTTTGTTAAAACACTTGTTATTTACACAACTGTCAAATTGAATATAGCCAGGATTTTTAATGTCTTCAGTTTCATAATATTTTGGTGTATAAACAAAAGCTGTGTCATTTATTCCATCATTGTTTAAATCTCCTAAAATAAATGATTCCCATTTTGCCTTTTGAATTTTAACTTTATTTTTCAGTTCTTTTTTTATTGAATTACAACTTGCTGTAAATAGCAATATTGCAATAAATATAATTTTTAAAGTTTGTTTTATAATTGTCGTCGTCATTTTGAAACTTAAATCGAAGTTGGATTTTATTTTTACTGATTTTTTATTTCGAAGCGATGTACCCCAAAACTTGCCACTAACGTTTCACTGCTTTGCGTCAGCGGGCTAACAAACACAGTACGTTTCAGCCCGTTGTCGCAAAACAGTTGTTAGTTGCTGTTGGGTTTCGGGCGTAACCTACCAAATTCGTCCGTGTATGTATGTCTCTCGATTTCAACTTTTTTTTCCGCCGTGAATTTCAAATTCTGATTTTCATTTTTTTGTCCTAAACAACAAATTTACAATAATTGTCAAACTGCAAACTTCCGGATTCTGCGATTCGGATTCTACTTGTCAAACCATGGTCGAACGGAAATGTTTGTCTCTTGGCTTTTGCAAAAGCGAGTTTGTGTTAAATGTCGAATTTTATTTGTTGACTTAAAGCCCGATTTTAAACTTCAAATTATTAGTTGAATAAGTGTTGTTGTTTAAAACTTTTCGATGTCATATTGACCCAAAAGCACTTTCGAAAATATAGTTTTAGGTTGTAACATACCTTGTTGATTTCATTAATTGAAATTGGCTTATTTTATAATATTAAGTCCAGTTAAAATATCAATTGAAATATATAATGTTATAAAATTTAGTAGAATTAGTTTTGCGAGTTCAAGATATTGTTTTTTTTGTATTGCTTTTGTATTTCCATTTTCATAAATTGAAATATAATCTCCAATTCGTATTTTATTGATTCTTTTAAAGAGAAAAATAATTAGAAATAAAATCCAAATACAGCTCAATATTAGTTTAGTTGTATTGGAATTCAATCCGCTCCAAGCAAAACATAAATAAGTAAACATATAATCTATAAAACCAATAGCAAATAAAAGTACTATTAAGATGTAATTAAATGTGATACGTAAATTTTCTTCTTTTTGATTATTCATAATTTTAATTAATTTTTTTTAAATCGAAGCAATATTTTAAAATTTCCCGATGTCCCCCAGACACGAAGCGGGATTTCCACCCAATGGCAACTAACGTTTTGGTGCTAGGCGACAGCGGGCTAACAGGTACAGTACTTTTCGCCCGTTGTCGCCTAACACCTGTTAGGTGATGCTGTGAGCACGCGACCTACCTAGTTATTCACTGGGTTTTTGTTTATTTTTAAGTCGTATTTTTTTATATTTTTTTCTCTTTTTGTAAGAAATAGTTTTTTCAAGGTCAGAAAATTCAACTCTTAAATCTTCTCCTGTGTACAATATTATTTTATTATTTTCATCTAAATAAATTGCTGAATTTAATTTATCTCTAAAGTCTTTTATATCAAAACTTTTTCGAATAGTTATAGATTTTGCACATTGTATAGGATAAAAATGTTGACTTTTACTTAATCGAATATCAATTCCTATTTCTTCCATTAATTGTATATCAATTAAATTTCCAATTGTATCAAATTCTTTGTATAATGTTGAATTAGGGTATTTTATTGTTTCATATTCCATATTTCCATTAAGTGAAAAACCCGCATCATATATAAGACCTAATCTTTGATGGTACTTTCTAATATTTCTAGTGTTATCATTTTGATATAACCATATTTCATTGAAAAGACTATCCTTATCGAAGTCCATTTTAAAGTGATCTACTCCTAAATTAATTTGAAATCCAATCCCATAAGCCCATTTTCCTCGTTTAAAACTTTCATTTTTATTTGTCAAACGACTAGTTTTGAAAAAAGTCCAAAGACTGTCATTTTTATAGTAACCTGTAGTCAAATAACCATCTATACTATATTCTCTGTACAAATTTGTAACATTTCCATTTTCTAAATAAAAAATATTTGCGATATGTTGTTTTTCTTTATCAAAGTAAATTGTGTACTTGCCGTTTATTAATTGTTTTCTGATTTTAAAAAGCGAATCACATTGTTTTCGAGCATATAAATTAGCTTTTTCAATAAATGATAAAGTGTCATTTTGTGAAAATGAAAATGTCGTTAAACTTAAAAGAAAAATGATTGTTAAATTTTTCATTATATTTTATTGTTTTTATCGTTCTTGTTTTTATTCGAAGTTATAATTTCAAAACTTTCTGATATCACCTAAGCCCGAAGCGAGAACTTTGTCGAGCAGTTTCACCTAACGTTTTACTGCTTTGCGTCAGCGGGCTAACAAACACAGTACGTTTCAGCCCGTTGTCGCAAAACAGTTGTTATAAGATGCCGCTTTAGGGTGTAACCTACACAGGTCAAACGGTTATGTTATACAATTTCGTATTTTATTTTACTTTCTCAAGTTCCCAAATTGCTTGCTTTCCTTTGATAATTAGTTCAGAATTACCTATCTGAATTCGTTCAGATTTATTCTTACTATTTAGTTTCAAATAAATAGTAGTTATTCTGGGAATCTCTTTTTCTTTATGAAATACAATTTCTATAAAGTCAGTTGAATTAGAAAATCTTAATTTATTCTCTTTAGTTATTGTTTTTGAATAACCAATTAGTGTCATATAATCGATAATTTCTAATGAATCTGATTTATTGATTGAAATTCTAACACCTGCTACATTGTTAAACAAATAATTTCTTGAAGAGTCGGATTCAGTAGGACTATTGTAATCAACAGCCAGAAAATTTACTGAATCACTAAAAGTTTTTTTAGACCAATTCTCATAATGATTTTTGTTCATTTCCCAAGTTGTAAATAAATTCGTCGAGTCCTTAAAGTAGAGAGAAAGCTCATCGAATTCTTCATTAGTGGAATAATTGAACATTTTTTTAGAGGTATTTAAATTTTCCAATTGATTCACTTTCATTGAAGTATGACAAATCCAAGATTCACCAGGTTTATGGACTTCATTTTGGATACTTTTAGGATTGAAAATTTCAATGTAATTGTCTTGCCCTATTATATAGATACCACTATAGCCTTTAAGTTTTTTTTCGTGTGAAAAAGCAAAATTAGAATTTAGAATTTTGGACTTTAAAATTTCTTCATAAGTTGTTGAATCAACTATTACCAAAAAGTGATTTAGTACAATTTTAGGAATGTTATTTTGTCCTTTTATTGATGAAGTTGTCCCTAAAAATAAACTTAATATGATTAATAATTTTGTCATTTTTTTTAGATTTCAGTCGTCCTTTGTTATTTTAGCTCGAAGCGAAAATTAGATTCTTTCCTATGTCCCCCAAGCCCGAAGCGTGAATTCAAGCGGTTTCTTATAACGGTTTGGCGCTTGGCGAGGTTTTTCTGTGTTGCGCCTGCGGCAGAAAAATCTTGCTAAGCGCCTGTTATCTTTTGCCCTTTTTTTATTTCAAATATATTTCGTCTCTTACATATGTGTTATTAAGCCAAAAACAATGCTTTGTATATTCTTTTGCTTTCGTCAATTTGTCTTTTGTTGGTAAATTATATGTGTCTGATGCATTTAGTGCATGTGGTCTAACATGAGAAACAGAATTGAAAGATTTGTTTGGAAAGTTTGTGTAGCGAGTACCTCCAAAAACTTCTTTTACAATTTTTCCTTTCTTAACAATCTCTTTTGTTTTAGCCCAAACTTTTTCTGCTTCAAGAATATCAGAATAGGGCATATTCCAAAATTTCACTTTTCGCAAAACCAATTTATCGTTTTCAAATTGAAAAAACACAAACAAAAATTTATGTTCCAAAACATCTTTGAAATTAGATTCGTCCCATTCTTCTTTTACGATTTCCTCATATTTAAAAGTGGGAAATGAAATATCTTCTTTTGGTAAATTATTTTCTTTTAGTCTTACCGTTTTAACAATAATTTCAGCCTTTTCAAATTCTTCAACTTCTTTATCAAGCTCAATGCCTAAGATTGCTTTTGTTAGATTTGCATAGAAACTTTTTGCAGTTGTGTTTATTTTAACGTCTGTAATGGCCAATATCTCTTCAATTGTCTTTCCATAATAAGGTTTGAATTTGTCAATTACAATCTCTTCAATTGTTTGCTTTTTAGCGATTTTGACCGAAGTTATTAATTTTCCGTAAATTTCTGTTGGGTGATTTGCAATTGATGCAATAATGTGATTAACATAACCTTGCTTGAAAGAATATGCTCTTTGTTTTGCTGGTATTTTAGAAAAAGGTTGTTTTCTTACAGACAAAGCATTCGCACCTTTTGTGCAAGCACCAAGATAAAAAGTGTCTCCTTCAGAAAGTTCATGTGCTTTTCCGTCAGCAATTTTTTTGGTGATTGTTTCCCAATCTTTCTTGATTATTTCTAAATCAGTTGACGAAAAACTCCATTCATCAACTAATTTTATCAGATAATCCAAAATGTCAAAATCAGGTAGATGCAAATAGAAAATTAAAAGAATACTTGCATTCTTTTTGATGAAATCGCTATTTTCAAAATTTTGTTCTACAACATTAATGTAGTTGATGATATTTAAGACCAGTCGTTCTTTCGAGCGATATTCACTGTTTTTTAACTGTTTTAGAGGAGAAGATTTTAATTCCATTCCAATTTGTGCAAAATCAGCTTCTGCTATAGAATTTGGTTCATAACCAAAGTAAAATTTCTCTAAAACTTGTCCAAAGTTTCCTTTTCCAGAATATGAATGCTCTAGGATCTTTAAATCACAAACTTGACGTAAAGATTTTCCTTTTAACTTTTTCGCATAATCAATTACGGAGTTTTTATCGCTCGGATTATATTGTAACTTCATTTTTAATTTTTTCAGTTAAAGCAATACCAATTTTTTCAATAACGCCAACAACTAGAGCATTTCCCATAAAAAATGCTCGTTTAGTATCAGAAATTCCATCCATTTTTGTGTGGTCGTCAGGAAACATGTTTAAACGTTCCAATTCCACTGGCGATAATCGTCTAAAACCTTTTGGTGTTTGAATAACGTGTTTAAATCGTGATGCAGATTTTCCGCCTTCTCCTGTTATGATAGTTCGTGATGGTTTATCCAATGGATCAGGAAAAATCATTCCACCTTCGCTATAATTATATTCAAAACCATCTGAGTTTTTTCGCATTTCTTTTTTCGGTCCTTTCAGATATTTCCATTTGTCTAATTCTTGATTATTAATGTAAAACTCATCCGTAACTTCTCCGTTTTGGATTAAGTCTTTTAGAATGGTAAAATCACCTTCATAATTTGCTTGTGTTTTGATGGTTGTTACATTTCCGTTAATCATTAATCCAGAGTTTTCAAACATTCCAGTAAGAACGCCTTTGTTGAAGTTTTCAGAAATTGAAACGATGTCGCCTTTTAGTTTAAACTCCTTTGGATGTAAAGAATTTAGAGCTGTGGATGGAAATGAATTTGCCAAAGTTCCGTCTTCCAAAATCCATTCTATTGGTTTAATATTTTTAATATTTTCGTAAATTTCAGTATTATTTAAATATGCTAAAATAAAAATTCGACGTCGTCTTTGGGGCATTCCAAATTCTGCTGCATTTATAACACGCCATTCAACCGCATAACCCAATTCATTTAAACTTTGTAAAATAATAGCGAAATCTCGCCCTCGTTGTCCAGATGGTGATATTAAAAGTCTGTCAACATTTTCTAAAAATAAATATTTTGGTTTGTTTTCTTTTTCAGATAAAATTTTGTGAATTGACCACCACAAAACTCCTTTTTTCCCAATCAACCCTTTTGAATTCTTTAAAGAAGTAGCAACAGAATAATCTTGGCACGGAAAACCTCCAACTAACAAATCGTGATCAGGAATTTCTGATACCTCAACAGTTGCTATATCTTTATTGGAGTGGTTATCCATTCCAAAACGTCTTTCGTAAACAGCAGAGGCATGCTGGATTTTAGTAGATGGCTCCCATTGATTACTCCAAACTACTTCGTAGTTTGTTTCTAATGATTTTTTATAGTTAGAAGATGTTGATTTTCCGTTCCATCCTTCAAGTCCAAGTCTGAAACCGCCAACACCTGCAAACAATTCTACAACTTTTATTTTATTTTCCATTGTTCACGGTTTTTAGATAAATTACTTTTTCTTCTGCAACTTTAAGAATTTCAATGTCTGCTTCCTCATATAAAATTTTGTAAGCGATTTGATCACTTAGAAATTCTGATTGTAATTCTTTTTTATCAACGTTAAAATATTCAGCAACTTGGCTAATTATTTGTTTTGTTGGTTGTCTTTCGTTGCGTTCGATTTTTGCCAGAAGAGAAGTGTCCATTTGCAAGTTTTCGGCAACAGTTTTCAAAGTCTGTCCTGTTTCTTCTCTTAAACTTCTTAAAAGTTCGCCAAAAGATGTGTGTTTTTTAAGAATCTCCATTTGGTCAATTTTTGTCCAAATCTACTAAAATATTTTTAATGGACAAATAAAGTCCAAATATTTTTAAAATAAATTTTGTTTTTTAAGTGTGATTGTTTTTTAGGGTAGAAGATAACTACTATATACTACTTCAAATGTAGCGCATTTTAGTCTTTTTTGGTATGTTATGCGCTAAAAAGTTGTTTTTTTGTTTTTGGCTTATTTATAGCTTCGCTGTTATGAGTCACATAATTTATAGGCGATTCATTTACTTTAATTATCCAAATCTAATTTTTATTTTTAAGTTCGACAAATTCTTTTTTATGTAATTTATAAATCATCAAATGGACTCTTAATTTGTTGTATACTTTTTGTACTTACATGGGTGTAAATTTCCGTTGTTCGACTACTACTATGACCTAAAATTTCTTGAATATACCTCAAATCTGTACCTGCTTCAAGTAGGTGCGTCGCATATGAATGTCTCAACCAATGAAGCGTTACAGGTTTGGTTATCCCTGCTTTTAAAACAGCTTTTTTT
>CANCQX010000097.1 GCA_947380375.1 Flavobacteriales bacterium | reverse complement strand
ATTCTAATAAAATTTCTCTATCTTTGCACTCTTAAAAATTATCAATTAATTAATAATACTTATGAATTCTTACGAAACTGTTTTCATTTTAACTCCCGTTTTGTCTGACGATCAGACAAAGGAAGCAGTGCAAAAATTCGAAGCTGAAGTTAGCTCATTAGGTGGAAAAATTAAGCACACAGAACATTGGGGATTACGTAAATTAGCGTATCCAATCCAAAAAAAATCAACTGGATTCTACTTTTTGTTAGAGTTTGAAGGAGAAGGAAACATAGTTTCTGACTTAGAATTGACTTTCAAACGTGACGAACGTGTTATGCGTTTTTTAACAACAAGAATGGATAAAGATCACTTAGAATACTCTGTTAAACGTAGAGCTAAAATGGGTGATAAAAAATCAGCTTCAGTTGAAGCTTAATTATTAACATTTAAAACAAAGCACAATGGCTCAAAATGATGTTCGTTATTTGACTCCTATCGCGATAGAGATCAGAAAAGATAAATATTGCCGTTTTAAGAAAAGCGGAATTAAATTCATCGATTACAAAGATGGAGGATACTTACTAAAGTTAATAAATGAACAAGGTAAAATTTTACCTCGTCGTTTAACTGGAACTTCTGCGAAATATCAGAAAAGAGTAGGTCAAGCAGTGAAACGTGCACGTCACATTGCTATCCTTCCTTACGTAGCTGATATGTTGAAATAAGACGATTGTAAAACAGGAAAAATATAAAAAAAATGGAAGTAATTCTTAAAAAAAACGTAGACAAACTTGGTTACAAGGATGAAGTAGTTACGGTAAAACCTGGTTACGGTCGTAATTTCTTAATACCTCAAGGATATGCATTATTAGCTACATCATCAGCTCTTAAAGCACATACTGAAACAATGAAACAACGTGCTCACAAAGAGACGAAAGTTTTAGCTGAAGCAGAAGCTCTAGCTGTTAAATTGTCTGAGGTGACTTTAACTATCGGTACTAAAGCAGGAGAAAATGGTAAAATATTTGGATCTGTTAATACTGTTCAATTAGCTGAAGCATTGAAAGTATTAGGTTTCGATATTGATCGTAAATCTTTGAAAATTAAAAATGAGCCAATTAAAGAAGTTGGTTCTTATGAAGCAGAAGTTAACCTTCACAAAGGTGTTAAACCAACCTTCAAATTTGATGTTGTAGGTGAGTAATCATCTCTAAGATAAATTGAAAAGCTCGTTATTAAATAGCGAGCTTTTTTTATGCTTATTTTTATTGTATGAAATTTTATTTTTTTATTTATCTAGCTTTTGTAATTTTTTCATGCTCTGAAAAAAAATCAAAATCAGTTGTTTTAGCTAAAGAAGGAGTAATTAAATATGCGAAAAATATTGAAATCATAAAAAACAAGGATTTAGTTCTTGTGCATTTAAAAGATCCTGAGACAAATCAAATTGAGAAACGATTCGCACTAATCAAAAATAATTCGATAGCTCCTAAAGGTTATATAAAGATTAAAACACCAATTACTTCAATTATTGCTTTATCAAGTACTCATATTGGGATGTTAGCCAAATTAAATTTAACTTCCATTGTTTCAGGTATTTCGAGTCATTTGTATGTACACGACCCATTGATTTTAAAAAAATATCAACTTGGAAAGGTGGTAGAAATGGGAGATGAAAATTCCATACCTGTTGAATTAATTATAGCCTCTAAGTCTAATTTATTGATGTATAGCGGATTCGGAAATTCTTTTCCTCATGAAGAGCAATTAGAAAATATCGGAATCAATTGTTTGGCTAATTATGATTGGAGAGAAACTCATCCCCTTGGAAAAGCTGAATGGATAAAATTATTTGGTTATTTAACAGGAACTGAAAAGGAAGCTAATCTTTATTTTACTAAAGTAGAAAATGAATATAAAAAGTTAAAAAAAATCGCCTTAAAAGTAAAGTCAAATCCTAGTTTGTTTAGTGGGGTTTTAGTTGGTGATAGTTGGTATTCTCCTGCTGGTGAAAGTTTTAATGCGGTTCTATTTAAAGATGCAAATTGTAAATACATTTATGCTAAAACAAAAGGAACTGGAAGTATAGACAAAAGCTTTGAGCAAATGTTAAAAGATAATCGTTCGACAGAATATTGGTTTAATCCTGGAGTGATTTCAAAAAAAGAACTTTTAAATATTCAACATAAATTTTCCAATTTTGAAGCTTTTAAAAATAACAAAGTGTATAGTTATTCGTATTCTGGAAACGAATTTTGGGAAAGAAGTGCTATTGAGCCACATCATGTGTTATCTGATTTGATTCATATTTTACATCCTGAAATTAAAAACAAAAGAAATTATTATTTTTACAGACAATTGAAATAGTGAATTCTAAAAAGAAAAATAATATTGTATTCCTTTTTTTGGTAATTATATTACCTATTATAGCTCTATTTCATCTTTTTTCGGGTGAAATAGCTATACCTTTCTCTGATTTTTACTCAGCTTTTACGGATTTTGATAGTGAAAATACAAATCAAATTATTGTAAAAGAGTTTCGTTTCCCTCGTTTGATGATGGGTATAATAGCAGGTGGAGGACTTTCGGTTACTGGATTATTAATGCAAACACTATTCAATAATCCATTAGCAGGACCAGATGTTTTAGGAATTAGTTCAGGTTCAAGTCTTTTTGTAGCCTTTACTTTGATGTCGGGAATTCCTTTTTTTAATTCAGATTTCGGAACAATTATTAGTGCATTAATTGGAGCTTTCGCTTTTGGTTTGCTCATTTTAGCTTTTTCGATGGTGGTTAAGTCACATATTTCTTTGTTGTTGATAGGAATTATGCTAGGTAGTTTTACAGGAGCTTTCGTTTCAATTGTACAGACTATAAGTAATCCAGAAGATTTGAAAATGTTTATTATGTGGGCAATGGGTTCATTACAACATGTAGAATCTTCTCAATTACCGATTATTATTGCCTTCTTCATAATAGGAATTATCTCTTGTTTTTTTGTTGTTAAATCTTTAAATGCATTGGTTTTAGGTGAAAATCAAGCTTTTATGTTGGGTGTTCAAGTGAAATATATACGAATTATTTTGATTGCCATTACTGCTGTTTTAACAGGTTTAATTACTGCTTTTTGTGGCCCAATCGCATTTGTTGGTTTAGCTGTTCCGAATTTAGTGAAATTGCTATTTAAAACTCAATCTCATCGAATATTATTAATCGGATGTCTATTGATTGGAAGTATTTTTCTTTTAGTTTGTGATATTTTTGTTCAATTATTAGAAAGTTCAATTCACATTCCAATTAATGCTTTAACTTCTATTATCGGCGCTCCTTTTGTTATTCTAATAGTTTTAAAACGTCTTGCATGATAGATTTGAAACAAATAGAAATAGGGCATAAGTCACCCCTTTTAACTATTGATAATATTCAATTGTTAAAAGGTAAAATGTATGCTTTAATTGGAGCGAATGGTTCAGGGAAGACAACTTTTTTACAATCAATTATTGGGATTAATAAGCCTTTGAAAGGGGAAGTTATTATTTCCGGGGAGCCAATTTTAAAATTAAATAGAATTCAAAAGGCAAAGACAATTTCTTTTGTAGGTTCCAAATTTGATGGTGTCGACTATCTTAAAACCAAAGATTTTATCGCTTTGGGAAGAACGCCTTATACCAATGCTATAGGCAGGTTAAGTGTAGCTGATTTAAAAGTAGTTAACGAGACGATTGAATTACTTCAATTACAAGTTTTACAAGATAAATTTACCACAGAACTAAGTGACGGTGAAAGACAATTGTCTGCTATTGCAAGAGCAATTACTCAGCAAACTGATATTATTATTTTAGATGAACCTACCGCTTTTTTGGATTATGCGAATCGTAAAAAAGTAATGGAATTGATGAAGAAAATATCCATTGAATTAAATAAATGTGTTATCGTTTCCTCTCACGATTTAGAGCTATGCTTAGAGTCAGAAATTGATTTACTTGTTGTGAGTAAAAAACGCAAAGAACTAACTTTTCACAGAGCTAATTCTTTGACTAAATCTGAATTAATTGAGATTGGATTTTAGTTAACCTGCCCAATTTTCCCTATCCAAACTTCTAAACTGAATAGCTTCTGCTAAATGCATCGCTTCAATTATTTCAGATTTTTCTAAATCAGCAATTGTTCGTGCGACTTTTAAAATTCGATCATAGGCTCTTGCAGAAAGACCCAATCGATCCATTGCATTTTTCAGGATTATACCACCCGCTTCATTGATTTTACAATGTTTTTGAATGTCTTTACTTTCCATTTGTGCATTACAATGAACTCCTGGTTGTTTGATAAAGCGTTTTTCTTGTACTAATCTTGTTTCGATAACTCTCGCTCTTATTTCTGTACTTCCTTCGTCAGGGCAATCGTGTGCTAATTCATCGTAAGATACAGGAGTAACTTCAACATGTAAATCAATTCTATCAAGTAATGGTCCTGAAATTCGATTCAAATATTTTTGTACGATTCCTGGCCCGCAAACACAGTCTTTGTCAGGGTGATTATAGTAGCCACACGGACAAGGATTCATAGCAGCTATTAGCATAAATCCTGCGGGAAAATCAATCGAAAACCTTGCTCTTGAAATTGTTACATTTCTATCTTCTAATGGTTGACGCATAACTTCTAATACAGTCCGTTTGTACTCTGGTAATTCATCTAGAAACAAAACACCATTGTGTGCTAATGATATTTCACCTGGTTGAGGGTAACTTCCGCCACCAACCAAAGCAACATCTGAAATTGTGTGATGCGGTTTTCGAAATGGGCGTTGTGTAATTAATCCAACTTCACTTCCTGTTTTACCAGCAACACTATGAATTTTTGTAGTTTCAAGAGATTCTTCTAAGGTCATTGGAGGTAGAACAGTTGGTAACCGTTTCGCTAACATAGATTTACCAGAACCTGGAGGGCCAATAAGAATTACATTATGTCCACCTGAAGCTGCAATTTCAAATGCTCTTTTTATGTTTTGTTGTCCCTTCACATCTTTGAAATCGACGTCAAATTCGTTTAGTTTTTGTTGAAATTCTTTCTCAATGTCAACGATTGTAGGGTTTACTTCGATTTTATGATTTAAAAAATTTACTACTTCGTCCAATGAAGACATTCCGTAAATCGTTAATCCATCTACGACTGCTGCTTCGATAGCATTTTCTTTTGGTAAAATAATTCCTTTGAAACCTTCTTTTTTTGCTTGAATAGCAATCGGTAAGATCCCTTTAAGAGGTTTTAAGCTTCCGTCCAAAGATAGTTCGCCTAAAATAATGTAATCTTTTAAGCGATCACAAAGTACTTGTTCACTTGCTGCTAAAACTCCAACCGCAATTGGAAGATCAAAAGTAGAACCTTCCTTACGAATATCGGCAGGAGCCATATTTACTGTAATTTCTTTTCCTGGAAATTTTAGATTATTATTTTTGAAAGCAGCTTTGATTCTTTGTTGACTTTCTTTAACAGCACTGTCGGGTAAACCAACTAAAAAAAAGTTAACACCATTTCCTAAATTAACTTCGATTGTGATGGTGGTAGCATCTATTCCGAAAACGGCACTACCATAGGTTTTTACTAACATTTATAAGAGTATTTTAAAGTTTACTCTCTTGAAGTTAGTCAAATAGTTGAGATAGTACAAGTAAAATAATTTTTAATTCTTATTATTTTTAGCTCCAATTTATTTCGTTCTAAAGAAATAATATACCAAAGAGACAAAAAAAACCGATACTCTAAATGAATATCGGTTTCAAAAATTATTTTATCAAAAGATTAACGTTTGTGCATTCCTTCTGAAGAAACAGTCAATTTTTTTCTACCTTTTTGACGACGTGCAGCCAATACTCTACGTCCATTTTTAGTAGCCATACGACTACGGAAACCGTGTTTATTTCTTCTCTTTCTTACTGACGGTTGAAACGTTCTTTTTGTCATGATATATATTCTTTTAGTCTTGTTCTACTTATAATTGAGAGTGCAAAGTTAATTATATTTTCTGTTTTACAAAGTGTTTGAATAAAAATATCAAAAAAAGTATTAGAACCGACCTAGTAAAGCTATTTTTGTGGTAAATATTGAAACTATGTTGCGTCCAAAAAAAGATAAAGAGCCCAAAATTAAGTTGACAAAAGAGAGTATTGCTAAGGCTAAAGGTATTTTTACTTATTTGAAGCCTTATCGTTTTTTATTTGGTATAGGTTGGGTTTTTCTTCTTCTATCTTCTTCAGCAATGATTTTATTTCCTTATTTAATGGGGCAATTATTGGGAAGTAGTGGTACTAAAGTTACTTCTATGAATGATTCTTTATCATTAATTAGCTTAGGGAGTGTAAATTCTGTGGTAATAATGTTGTTTGTTCTTTTTGGGGTTCAAGCTATTTTTTCTTATTTCAGAGTAGTTATTTTCACAAATGTTACCGAAAATGCTTTAAGAGATCTTAGAAAGTCCGCTTTTGAAAGATTGATTTTTATGCCAATGGATTTCTTTAATCAAAATAAAGTTGGCGAATTAACAAGTCGTATTTCATCTGATATTACACAAATTCAAGAAACTTTAAGAACAACAATTGCTGAATTTTTCCGTCAAATTGTAACGGTTGTAGGTTCAATAATTTTATTGGTTTTAATTTCTTGGAAATTAGCATTAATAATGGTTGCTACAGTACCTGTAATGGCAATTATTGCTGTTTTCTTTGGTCGATTCATAAAAAAACTATCTAAACAAGCCCAAGACTTTTCGGCTGAATCTGTTTCTATTGTTGAGGAAGCTTTGATGGGTATTTCAAATGTGAAGTCTTTTACAAATGAACGATTTATACTTGGTAAATATCAAAAATCGATTGATGAAATTAGAACGTTAAATGTTAAAAGTGGAATGTGGAGAGGATTATTCATTTCTTTTATCATTTTTTGTATGACGGGAGCTATCGTTTTTATTGTGTGGCAAGGTTTATTAATGACTCAAGGTCCAAATCCAGAGTTGAGTTCAGCAGATTTCTTTTCATTTATGATGTATACCATTATGATGGTAGCTTCTGTTGGTTCAATTCCTGACCTATATGCTGGAATTCAAAAATCAGTTGGTGCAACTGAAAATTTAATGAATATTATTCATCAAAAAAGTGAGAGAGAATTACTTAAAGGTACGCAGAAACCTACTTTAAGAGGTAAAGTTTATTTTGAAAATATCCATTTTTCATATCCGCAAAGATTAGATATAGAAGTTCTTAAAGGCATTTCATTTACTGCTAATCCAAATGAAACGATTGCTTTGGTTGGTTCTTCAGGTGCTGGTAAATCTACTATTTCATCTTTATTATTGAATTATTATACGGTCACAAATGGTGCTATTTTATTTGATGATATAAATACTAAAGAAATAGAAACCGATTATTTACGTCAGCAAATTGCAATTGTACCTCAAGAAGTCCTTCTATTTGCAGGTTCCATAGAAGATAATATTGCTTTTGGAAAACCGGGTGCTTCAGAGAATGAAATTATTGAAGCGGCGAGACAAGCTAATGCATTGGAATTTATAAATTCATTCCCTGAGGGTTTAAAAACACAAGTAGGGGATAGAGGAATACAGCTTTCAGGAGGACAAAAACAACGTATTGCAATTGCAAGGGCTATTTTGAAAAATCCGACTATTTTGATTTTAGATGAAGCAACTTCTGCGTTAGATTCCGAATCTGAAAGATTAGTTCAAGATGCATTGGAAAAATTAATGGTTGGTAGAACTTCTTTTGTAATAGCTCATCGACTTTCAACTATTCGTAAAGCGAATAAAATATTAGTTTTAAATCAAGGAATAATTGCTGAATCTGGTACTCACGAAGAATTGATTGAACAGCAAGGTATTTATGCTAATTTAGTTGAATTACAAGGAGTAGAGGTTAATTAATGGTTTTTAACCACAGAGTGCGCAGAGTTTCTTCACGGAGTCTCACTAGTATTCAATAAAATAAACTTTGTGAAACTCAGTGGTTAAAACAAATATTTACTCAACAACTTCATTCATCAATTTATGTTGTGTGACAACCAATAAATCATTGAAAAATAAATTGATAACATTTTCTGTATAAACAGCATCGATTCCGTGGATAACATAAATTTCTAAAGCGTGTGTACGTAAATTATTAGCGTGAAAAATAAATTTCTCTTGAATTTGTTTTGAAGTATTTGAATTAATAATTGGCTGTTCAATTAACATATTGATTAGTTCAGAGACCTCCTTTTTTCCATTTTCAAGCAGTTTAAAACCTTTCGAATTGATTTCCCCCATTTTCAATAATCTATCAGATTGACGGTTATTAAAAACGTGAGAATCTTTAATTATTTTTTCAGTTTCATCAATTAATCGTTTGAAGATTCCAAAGGCAACAGAAATAAAAAAGGCTTGAGCATAGATAATAAATGGTAGATTAAAAACAGGTTCATCTAGAAACGATTTTTTCTCGGAAACACTGAAAATATGTTCATTGGGTATAAATACATTCTCTAATTCTATCGAATTAGTTGAAGTATTTTTCATACCAATAGTTTTCCAATCTTCAATTATTTTTACTTTTTCACGAGGAACAATTCCTGATTTAATTACTTCAGAATCTCCAATTTTAAAAGTGACAGTAAATAATGTAGCATATTCAGATCCACTGCAAAATTTCCATTTACCTGAAACAATTACACCTCCATCAACAAGTGTCGCATTACAGGTAGCTGTTCCACTACCCGCAATTACTACATTTTTTTTTGAGAATAAATCTAAACCTGTTTTTTCTTCAAAATTGGTTAAGAAGTAATTCCCGCCATTTCCAATTTGAATTAACCATCCGAGACTTCCATTAAGGCAGGAAGCTTCTTCAATAATAGAAAGAGTTTGAGGAATGGTTAAACCCAAGCCGTTCACTTTTTCAGATAGAAAACATTTAAACAACTTATGTTCGAACAATAAATCGATTTCTTTTTGTGTCAATTTATTAGAATATTCACCATTTGAATTTTTAAATGAATTTTTGAAAATATCTTTTATGGATGGAATCATATTTTTATTTTTTTGTTAAGGTTAAGGTCAAGGTTGGACTTGCTCAACCTCAACCTAAGTCTCAATCTAAATTTACAGTTTTATGGTTACTCTTGCTAAGAAATTTCTTCCAGCTTGTGGGTAATAATAATTTTCAGTAATTCTTTTTCCTCCTGAAATATACCCCCAAGAATATCCATTATTTTCATATAAATAATTGAAGATGTTATTAACTAAAGCTCCTACTTTTATTTCTTTGAATCCCCAATTTTTGATAGTGTAATTGATAGAAAGATTAGAAGTGTAGTATGAATTTAATTTTTTATTTTCATCAGATGTATTATCTAAATATTGTTTTCCAACGTATTTTGATTGTAAAGTAAAATCTAAATTTTTAATCGGTTCATACATAATTCCTAATGCTGCAATAGTAGATGGTGAAAATGCAATATCAGTATTTTTGTGCGTAATTACTGTTTGAATCATATTTCCATTCGTATCGTAATTGTCATAATTATCAACATATTCATTGAATTCATTGATTTTATTTTGACTTAATGTGATGTTACCTGTTAGGCTTAATTTTTTACTAATCATATAACCACCTTCAAATTCAATACCTGTTCTGTAACTTTTAGCAACATTCGCTCTATTGTAGGCTCCAACATCATTGATCTGACCTGTTAAAATCAGTTGGTCTTTGTAATTCATCAAATAGTAATTCACATTTGTAAATAATTTTCGAGCGTGGTAACGATAACCTACTTCAATGTTTTGTAATTGCTCAGGTTTTGGTCGGCTATAAACTGAACTCTGAACAAAATCATCCCTAACAGGTTCACGATTTGCTACACTAAATGAAGCATACAAATTATTATTATTGTTAAAGTCGTACATTATGCCCGCTTTGGGGTTGAAAAATGTAAATTGAACATTTTGTTTTAATGGAATAAGATTCGCATAATATTGGTCATCTCCATTGTAATCATATCCGATATGTCGAACTTGTAAATCTGCGAAAAAATTCGCTTTTTTGATTTGATAGTTTAGTTTAACATATCCGTTCAATTCTGATTTGTGAGCAATATTATCATAATAATGTTGATTGATTTCACTTTGTGAAGCATTTCTAGCCCAAATGATTTCACCGTAATGTTTCCCGTCATATTGATTTGCACCACCTCCAACGATTGCTTTAAAGTTTTTTAAATTGTTATAAGAAACTGAAAAGATTGCACCATAAAAATCATTATTCAACCATCTTCTTCTTATTAAATCTGTAGTAGAAATAGTATCATTACCCGTAAAAACAGTATCTAAACCATAAGTTGAAAATTTTTGATCTACACGGTATTGTTCATAATATCCCTCTCCGTGAGTGAAGTGAGAAGCAACATTTAAAGAAACTTTTGGATTGAAAACGTGTGAGAAATGAAGTTGATAATGAGTTTGTTGGTAATTATCTGTTTCATTTTTATAATTGTAATAATTGTATTTTCTTGGGTCTGAATTAAATAAATTTACTGAGTCCTTCGCTGTTTGATATGTTCCTCCAGGATAAAAATTGTTGTAAAAATGACTTGTTAAACTATCTATATTTCCTTTTAATTTTGCTTCAGGGATTCCGTACCAAGCTTGATACGTTTTTTCTTTTCCACTAAAAATATTTGCTTTTAGGATTGATTTTTTACCAACCCAAGCTCCTGCTAAATAATAAGATGTTAAATTAGTGTTCGCTCTATCTATATAACCATCGGAAGATATTTTGGATAGTCTAGCATCAACTACAAATTTATTATTGATTAGTCCTGTCCCAACCTTTATGGTATTTCTTAAAGTGTTAAATGAACCTGCAGAATTATCTAATTCAGCATAGGATTCCTTTCGAATATTATCTGTTTTCACATTGATACTAGATCCAAAAGCAGCAGCTCCGTTTGATGATGTTCCAACACCTCTTTGAACCTGAATATTATCAGTTGAGGATGCGAAATCGGGCATATTTACCCAATAAACTCCGTGTGATTCAGAATCATTTAAAGGAATACCATTAACTGTCACATTTGTTCTAGTCGGATCAACACCTCTAATACGAATTCCTGTATATCCAACACCTGCTCCAGCATCGGAAGTCACTACAGTTGAGGGAGTTGATTGCAGTAAATAAGGTAAATCTTGACCGAAATTATTTTTTTGAATTTCCTTTTCATTCAAATTTGTATAGGTTGTTGGTGTTTTCTCCGTTGCTCTTACTGCTGCTACTTGAACCTCTTCCATCATTAAAGAGGAAGGAATAAGTATTAAATTTTGTTCAAGATCTACATCTTTTAGAACCAAATTAAAATACTGTGTTTCGTAACCAATAAATGAAATGTTTAATCGTAAAGAATCATCTTTGATGTCTTTTAAAAGATAAAGGCCTTCAGAATTTGTGTAAGCACCATTGTAGGTGTTTTCTACATTAATTCTTGCGCCAGGAATAGGTAATCCTTCTTGATTTGTTACTTTTCCTTTAATAGAATGTTGTGCATTTGCTCCAAATGATGTTGCTATTGCAAACATCCAAAGCGCTTTTGAAATTCTTGTTTTCATTTTAAAATAAAATTTGAACAAGAACAAGGGGCTAATTCTTATTAATAAATAATTAGCGTTTGTAAATATAAAGTATCATCTTCCCTTCGCAGGCATTATCCTGACAGGTTCAATGGGTATAATCTCAGCCAT
>CANCQX010000096.1 GCA_947380375.1 Flavobacteriales bacterium | reverse complement strand
ATGAAAACTTAAATAGTTTGAATTTCATAGATTTTTAATATAAAAATAATTAAAAATGTTATTAATTGTGTAATTTGAAGTATTTAAATGACCAAATTATTAAAATAACCTTAAAAAACTTTCCCTTCATATCCTACACTCTTATAATAACATTCCTTTTAAAGATGGCTATGTTGATGAAACTATTATAAAAATGAAATATTAAAGTTAAAAGATTGGTATTTAGATGATTTGTACCATTCAGATAAAGACAACATGATTGTAGCTGATTTTCAAGAATTTTTTGTAATCCTGAACGTGAACGCTTTGCCGAAGATGAACATGAAGAAATGACTTCTGTTCGAATGGGTGTATTATATGAAAAAACCGATAACGGATAAGTAATGAGAAAGATTACACCCGAACTGAGAACAAAAATTCTAAATGATTATTATTGGAAACATCATCAAAAATTAAATGATGCAGTAAATCAACAATTAGAAAAATATGTTAAAGCAATTATAATAGACTGACATTCACTTTCCGACGTTCGATTTTTAAGATAAGAGATAAAGACAAAGACAAAGAAAGTAATAGAACAGATTATACAATTGGGTCCATTATATTATTTTGCTGAACGAGGCGAATATAAAGAGGCTGTAAAGGGAATTCAAGAAAATACAAATGCGATGCGTAAACAATTAACACGAGCTTACCTCTATCTCAAGAAATAATTTTATAACTCTAGCTTATACGCTATTGAAAAGTATTCTGACAGTTGTTTTTACAATACTTTTACTCACAAAATTTAAGTCTTCAACCGCAGATTATTTAGTAACTCTTTCCATTTCATTTATATTCACCTATCTCTACTTTTTAATTGTAGGATTAGATGACCCGTTCAATATTTCTAGAGGCGATAAATAAGTTGACTTAAAACCGATTGATCGATTGAAGGTACTTATTGAAAATGATTTTTTAAATTCGTAATTTCACTTTAAATTATTCGTATTTGTATAAACTAGGATTATTCTAATTTATACAAACACGAATCAAGTTTTATTGGCTACTACCTTTTACCTAAATTTCTATAATCTTTATCTACTTTTTTAACATCTGAACATTCATATTTTATCTTGTGTTATTAAAGTTATAATACATTTATTTTCAAAATAATATGATATTATATTCTTTCTAATTAAAGAATCTTTTGGAATTGCTTCAGAAAACACAATTATTTTATCAAAACTGAGCATATCCAATTGTACATCTAGAAAATCCAAAAAAGCTTTTGTTGTCGGATATTGAAATTTATAAAAAGCTTCTACCACCTGATAATTTTCTAAATCTCATTTTTTTTAATTTCATATGAATCAACAATTATTCATGAGATAATAACTAATTAACAGTAGAATTTTCAGTATTATTTTCGAAGTAAGCAATATGATCTAAACCATTTGGAACATAATTAGGATCGTAGGTGTTTCCATTTATATTACCTGTATTATGCATCCTAAAACCTTTTTCAAATTCGTTATTTCGAATCAAGTCCCCATATTCATTATTAATCCACATAATACCCCATTTCACACTTTTATCTCCTCTTAAATCATTGATAATTATACCCATATCAATACATTTATAGCCCATTATCTGAAATGGCCCCCAAGAAGTAGCTAAATTTCTTAAAGCTCCATCAGAACAATCTCGAATCTGTCTTCTTGTAATATCCTCAAACATTATTCTATTTCCATTTTGAACTTCTTTCAATTTATTATAAACATTCGGTTCAAAACGATGTCCAGAAGGTTCGTCACCAGAGCATTCTAATATAATTAATGCTTTTAGATATTCAGAAGGAAGGTTATATTGTCTAGAATATTTTAATACATCTTGTCCATAATTTTCTTCTGTTTTTGAATAATTGTTAAAATCACAAGAATTCAATACTAAAATTGAAGATATAAAAAACGTTATGTTTCTTAATACTTTCAAACGGATTACTTTCAAATTATAATTCATATTTTTTAAAAAATTTCAAAAGTTATTTTTTAATAATTTTTCTCTTCAGCTACTTCTCAAAAACTATTATCTTTTATGATATCAAATGCAGATATATTTAGTTCTTGAAATTAATTTATAAAACACTGATTTTGTTTGATTAATTTTTTTATTTTTCATTTCAAATACAGCAATATCTTCTAGGTAACTCACACTATAAAACATCTCGTACGATCCTAGTTTTTTTTCTTTGCTAATGCTCAATAATGTTTTTAGACAGCCTCTTTCGTCTACTTTTTTTTTAAAAAAAAAATTAAATTATTTTTTTTTCGATGAAAGTTCATTAAATTTTGAAACTAATTCATTTTTTAATTCCATTGTGAAGTCAGCAATATCTTTCACTGCAATAGATTTTCCAGCAAATTCAAAAACAACATAATCTTTTTTCAAACGAATAAATACTAGTGTTCTTGATCTTGAACTTGGAAACTTACAAGCGACAGTTAAGAAATTAGGAGTGTAATTGAATTGAATTAAATCTTTGTATTCATTTTCAAAATAATCATGGATTTCTTTTATAGTAGGAATAAATGGAGCAATGTTCTTGTTTGATTTTAACATTACTTCAAACCCTGCCCAACCTTCGAATCTTATTTTGTCACCTTTCTTAGTTTGCGCTGGTAAATAATCTAAATTCACACTTGTAACTGCACTTTTACCTATAATTTTAGATAGCTCATCACTAAAATCTAAATTATATGGAACAAGTTCACTTAAATAATTTAACAACTGAGAAATCTGAAATGCTCTTGAAGACAAATATGGATCTTTCTGACAAATTCTAAATAAAACTGTTTCCCATTCTTCATCAAATTCAGTCACATCTTTAAGAGCTAAAGCTTGAGATTCCGTTAATTCTGGAAGCCTCATTTTTTTAGCTGTTTTCTCATTCCAATCTTTAAAATTAATTTCTTCCAAAAGTGCTTGATATACTTTTGGATAGGCAATTTGAATACAAACTAAACCAAAATTAATAACCAACTCATATGGTTCTTTTTTATCACCCGTCTTTTGCTTATCAATTATACTTAATAACGATAAAGTGTTAATCAATCTTTTCAAAGATCGGGGATTAGTTCCAACCGATAGCATTGCAAAATCGGTTAACTTATCTGTTAACGATTCATTGGAAGCAAAACTTTTATCTATGTAACCAATATTTTCCAAGGATTGAAGTAAAAAATTATTTACATCATACATGGCTACTGGCATAGAAAAAGGAAGTTGGATAATCTTATCAAAGAAAGATCTAAATTCGCGTTCATTTTTATCTGTTAAAGGTCCAAATTTAGGAATCAAACCCTTTACAACAACTTCATAATCAATTGCTAATACAAAAACACAGTTGTCAACTTCAAAAATATTTTTAATAAGTTCTAAAATTTCAACTGCTACAGGTGGGTCAATTCTATCTAAATCATCTATAAAAAATACAAAACCTCTGTTATTATTACCTTCTTTTTTATCTAATTCTAAACATTGATTAATAGCCTCTTGTAATGAATTTTTGAAATTCAATAAATCTACTGTTTCTTCAGAACCACTTAAAACGGAATCAATCAAATCACCTTCAACACCAAACTGAGAAACCGCAGCCTTTGCTCCTGCTTTAGCAATTTTACCAAATAAACTAGATACTTTTCCTAAAATTGCTTTAGATTGGGATTCATGTTTACGAGTAATGATTCGAGAAATTTCATTGGTCAAGCCACCAATTATAGAAATTAATGTTTCATCCTTTGATTTCATTATTGAATATTGCCATGTATTTATCCATATACCATAATATGGTAAATCATTATCCAAATCTTTGTTTAACCCAGTTTCACATAGCTGATGTTTAATTTGGTTTAACATTGAAGTTTTACCACTACCCCATTCACCTTGAACAGCAATAGTAGTAGGCATATTACACGTTTCTATGAAATTAATCAATGCACGCATGTAATCATCAACACCTAATAAATCTGGTGCACCAGCTTTTCTAGGTTTATCAATTATATTTGAAGTAATCATATTTTAAAAAATAAATGGAAAAATAAAAATAATTCAAAAAACTATTTATCAGAAAAACCAATCTTACTGCTAAAATCAACCGTTAATGAAGTCCATTCAGCTATAAAATCAATTAATTTACTTTGTATTTTATCAGAATTAATATCCTCGTTAATTTCTATTGTTGATTTAATTTGATAAACAATTTGTGGGGCTGTTGAAGTCTCCTCTTTAATTTCAAATGAATTTTCAAAATACCTTAGACAAAGATCATTCATTTGATTTAAACTATTGTCAAAATAAGTTTTTCGAGCATCCAAATATTTCGAATTATCATCAGGACTTCTTCTACAAGAAAAATTTATTGCAAAATAAGTTTTTTCATTTTTATTAGTAACTAATATAAATATTGGATGCATCCACCATTTTTTAATCTGATCTTTATTTATTCCTGCCCGAATTTCAAAACGTCCATGATCACCTTTTGACAATATCTGTATTTGGTGTAATAATGGTTGTTTTAATTTGGACGGTAATTTATTAATAATAGTATCTTTTAAACTATTTTGAATCTCAGCTCTCGATGTTTTTAAAACAGGGGGTGTGTCATTTGCTTTTAAATTAGTTACCGCAGATTGTTCTAAAATTAGTGCTAAATATTGACCGATTTCTTTATCCTTTGGAACTAAATCTTTAACATTATTCAATAATGTAGAAATTTGAAAAACTCGATTACTAGAATAAGTTTCTTTTTGGCAAATTTGAAATAATACTTTTTCCCAATCATCATCAAATTCAGCTGTATTATTTAATCTTTCAAGTTGTTCAGGGGATAATTTTTCCAATCTTAATTTAATAGCCGTTTCATCATTCCATTCAGAAAAATCAGCATCTTGTAATAAATTATTGTAAACCAAAGGATAAGCTATCTGTAAACATACCATTGCAAAACCTATCAACTTCTCATTCGGGTCATCACCTAAACTCTCGTTTCTTTTTTTATTGATTATATTAATTAAAGAAAGTGTATTTGTAAGTCTTTTTAACGCTCTTGGATTTTGTCCTACTGATAAAGTAGCGAATTCAGATAATGCCTGCGTATATATATCATCATTTGCAGTTTCCTCAGATATGTATCCAATATTTTTTAAAGCGTCAATTAAAAAAACATTAACTGTATAACTTGCTACAGGCATGGAAAAAGGCATTTGAATTATTTTATCAAAAAACGATCTGAATTCACGCTCATTTTTCTCTGTTAATTTTCCAAATTTTGGTTCCAAACCTTTTATCACAACATCATAATCAATTGCTAATACAAAAATACAATTATCTAAATCAAAAATATTTTTTAATAATTCTAAAATTTGTACAGCAATAGGTGGATCTATTCTATCTAAATCGTCAATAAAAAAGATAAAACCTTCTTTTTCTCCATTTTGTAAAACATCAAAAATTAATTGTTGAATTTCATTTTTCATTTGACTGATTTCAGCTCCATCCGCTCCATCACCCGCAAAAAAATCATCAACATAATCAGTATTACCACCCACTTTATCAACAACTTGTTTTGCAATGAACTTACTTCCAGAAACAGTAATTTTTCTAAAAATACCTTTCATTTTCTTTAGGGTATCACTTTTACCATCATTATCTGAAATCGTTTTTAAAATTTGTTCTATGATTCCTTCAACAATTTTTAATATCGATTGTTCTGGAGATTTCATTAAAGAATACTGCCAAGAATTTATCCAAACTCTATGAAAGTCTCCTTTATTACAAAGTTCATCTTCTAGTATATTCATCAAAGAAGTTTTACCACTTCCCCATTCACCTTGAAGTGCTATGGTAATTGGTGTATTTGATTCTTTTATAAATTCAACAAGAGCTTCTTGGTATTTTTCAATTCCAAATAAATCTTTTTGATCTTTTCTTCTAGGTAAATCTACAATGCTTGATTTCTTCATTTTTTTATAACTTGAATTCTAGTTTCAATACTTTCAATACTTCTTTTCACACCCACAATTTTATTATCATAGGATTACATTTCACGAATTTTAGACTTTTTATAACTTCCTTTAAAGTTATAAATCTTATCGACTTTATTTTTTATAGTATAATACTCGGATTTTTCTTTTTTAACTCTTTGAATCTTTCCAAATCTACTTGAAATCTTTCAATTTGTATTGTTTTTTCATGCTGATTCAGTAGGTTATATTTATTTCGTCATATAAAAATCGATAAAATCAGATATTTCCTAACTCAGAAGCAAATAGAAATTTATTAGGCGAAACTAAACTTGTTTTTACAGCGTACATTACAATACCAGCCGTATTTTTAACACCTAATTTTGCCATTATATTTTTTCTATGTGTATTAATTGTGTGAGTACTTAAAAATAACTGCTCTGCAATTTGAGAATTCGTCAAACCTTCAGCTATTAAAACAACAATACCCAATTCCCTTTCTGAAAGTATTACAGGTTCACAAGAAAAAGATTCAAAATCAATATCATTGACATCAATAGAAGCCCTTTGAATTGTTTCTAGAATTTGACCACAAAAAAACTTGTTACCTCTTCCAGTTTCTTTAACAGCATTAATTATTTCGCCTATATCGCAATCTTTTTTAACATAACTCATTACTCCTGAACGAAGTGCATCTACTAATGTTTGAGCTGATTGTTCTGGAGTTATGGCAATAAATCGAACAGAATTATTCAAGGATAATACAGTATGAATAATGTCAATATCAAAACCTGGAGAAGTGTAATCAATCAATATAAGATCAGCTCCAAAACTTATTAATTGTTGTTTTAAATCTTTATTGTTTTTGGCTTCACCTACAATTTCAATATTTTTTTCTGAGCCTAGAATAGTCCTCAACCCTACCCTAACCAAATCATTGCTATCTGCTAAAATAATACGCATCTTATTTAGAATAATTTTAAACAAGGCAAATATAGAAAGACAATCTGAATATTCTATAGTATTATAAGATTTTTCTCAATTTAATGAAGAAATTAGCATCTGGTTTAAAATCTTCAATTTTATTGATACTTTGATCTAAAATATTCCAATTTTCAGAAGGAAAAATCCAATTACCATTTTCTAACCTTATTTTTAAATCAAAACCTTGAACACAATCTACCCAATGATAGAGCAATTGATTATTTTCTATTTTATATTCTAATAAAGGAATCTGAGTGGTTCTTAAATATTGATCAAATAATTTTGTCAAATCTAAATTGGAGAACTTTATAATATATTGTTCAATATCTTGACTAGTTACAGTTCTGTGATAAAAGGTTCTATTTAAACCACGTAATAATTGTCTAAAACGTTCGTCATCATTAACTAATTGGCGTATTATATGAACCATATTACTTCCTTTGTAATACATATCACCACTTCCTTGGTCATTTACGCCATAATTTCCAATAATTGGTTTATCGTTTTTAATTAAGTGCCGAAGTCCTATTTCATATTCATTTCCAGCTTGAACGCCATAAATACAATCAGTGAAAATGGTTTCAGAATAATTTGTAAATGATTCGTGAATCCACATATCTGCGATGTCTTTTGAGGTAATACTGTTCCCAAACCATTCATGTCCACTTTCATGAACTAAGATAAAGTCCCATTTTAATCCATAATCAGAATCTGAAAGTGACTTTCCTAAATATCCATTTTGAAATTTATTTCCATAAGCTATTGCACTTTGATGTTCCATTCCTAAATAAGGAGCTTGCACAATTTTATATCCATCCTCATAAAAAGGATAAGGTCCGAACCAATATTCAAAACATTTAAGCATTTTAGGAACCTCTTTAAATTGCATTTTAGCTTTTTCTAATTCATAATCTAAAACCCAGTAATTACATTTTAAAAATCCTTTTTCTCCATTATAAACTTCATTGAAATTAACGTATTTACCGATGTAAGGAACTATATTGTAGTTATTTATCGGATTATTAACAACCCAAGTAGTAGCTTTTAATTTTGAAACATTTACATCTAAATAGCTAGATTCTCTAAATTCACCATTAGCTACAACAACGAGAGAATCTGGAGCAATAACAGTAATTACGGCTCCATAATCAGATTCATCGCTTTGATGATCTTTACAAGGAAACCATGAACTTGCTCCTAATTCTTGACAAGCAACTGTCATCCAAGGCCTACCCTTTTCATCTTTCGTGAAAATCCATCCACCATCCCAAGGAGCTTTAACTGCTTCTTTTGGTTTTCCAGAGTAATAAACAATTAATTTAAAAAAATCTTCTTCTGTAAATTCTACTTTAGATAAATCGATTAGAATAATATTGTTATCTCTTGTAAAACTCATTCGCTTTGAACTTCCTAAATATATAGAGTCAACTGATAAAGCTTTATGAAGATCCAACTGAAGTAAACTTTTTATTCCTGTTTTTTTTATCAGAATTTCATTTTTTCCTTGAATGGTTTTAGTTGCAAAATCAGGTTGTAGAGTAATTTCATATTTTACTACATCCCACCAAGTTCTATTTGAATTTAATGTCCCTCTTAAACTATCTTGGTTCGTAAAATCAGTTTGTGAGTTTAGTAAAAAGGGTGTAAATAAAAAGAGGAAAAAACGCATATTAACTTTTAAAATAATTTGAAATTCAACCCACTATAACTTGTAAGGTTTTCAAATTTAAAAACAATATCTTTAATTTTATTGATACCTTAAATTTTAATATTTTTTAGATTTAACAAAAATTGACTACAGAAAAATAATATTCCTTTCAATTTGTCGTTCTTATTAATATATTTATCATCCGAATGCTAAACCGCAATTCGATTTAAATTTCACATTTATGACACGTATATTTTCAACTCTATTAATATCTTCGATTTGTTTCGTTGGATTATCTCAAAAAATACCTTCTAAAATATCTACTAGTCAAAAATTTGATGAAATCTTGACCTATATTGATAAAATGTATGTTGACACAGTTAATGAAAATCAATTAACTGAAGCTGCTATTGTTGCTATGTTGGAAAAATTAGACCCGCATTCAGTTTACATTTCTAAAGAAGAAGTAGATGGAGCAAATCAACAAATAGACGGAAGTTTTGTTGGTGTTGGAATTCGTTTTCAAATTTTAAAAGATACATTGATGGTGGTTGCAACTATACCAGGAGGTCCTTCAGAAAAATTAGGAATTTTACCAGGAGATAAAATTATTCGTGTTGAAGGTAAAAATTTAGCAGGAATTGGACTAAAATCAAATCAAGTAAGAGATCATTTAATGGGTGAATTGGGATCGAAAGTGAAAATTGAAATCCTTCGAAAAAATTCTAAAAAAAATCTTAACTATGTTGTAACTAGAGATAGAATACCTGTTAATTCAGTTGATTGTTATTATATGGTAACCCCTGAAATAGGTTATATTAAATTAAATAGTTTTTCAAGATCAACAGTTGAGGAAATTCATAAAGGAATCAATGAATTGAAAATGAAAGGCATGAAAAATTTAATTTTTGATCTTCAAGGTAATGGTGGTGGTTTACTTTACGCTGCCCAAAAAGTAGCTGACGAATTTTTATCAAAAGATAAATTAATAGTATATTCTGAAGGTAGATCTCAACCAAGATCGGATCTTAAAGCAGGTGAAATAGGTTTATGGGAAGATGGTAAATTAATTCTTTTAACTGATGAACATTCAGCTTCTGCAAGTGAAATTGTTTCAGGAGCAATACAAGATTGGGACAGAGGTTTAATAGTTGGAAGAAGGACTTTTGGAAAAGGTTTAGTTCAAAGACCTATCGATTTAACAGATGGATCGCAAATTCGTTTAACAATAGCGAGATATTATACTCCTGCTGGAAGATTCATACAAAAATCTTATAAAGATTTAGAGGCTTATGAAAAAGATTTGACACAACGTTATTTAAATGGAGAATTTCAACATGCTGATTCAATTCATTTAGTAGACTCAATAAAACATCAAACATTAGTAACTAAAAGAACAGTTTATAATGGTGGTGGAATAATGCCAGATATTTTTGTTCCTTTAGATACAACTGAAATAACGGATTACTTTAGAGATGTTATCCAAGGGGGGCATGTAAATAGTTTTGCCTTAACATATACAAACGAAAACCGTGAACAACTTTTTAAAAAATATCCTTCTTTTGCACAATACAAAAAAGATTTTAACTGTGATCAAAAATTCATGGATGACTTTTTTGCTTATGTTAAGAAAGAAGATGCTAAATTAGAATTTAATAAAGAGGAATACAAAATAAGTGAAAAGTTGATTAAATTAAGACTGAAATCTCTTTTAGCTCAAGATTTATGGGGTTATAATGAATTTTTCGAAATTTACAATGATTCAAATGAAGCACTTCAAAAAGCTGTCCAAGTTCTTCAAACAAATGAATATGAAAAAATGAATTTAGCGAAATAGGGAATTAAGATTGAGGTTGAGATTTAGGTTGAGATTAGAATTTATAGATTATGAAATAAGCCATAAGCGAAAATCGTCACAAACACAGATTAATTTCAATTGGCGATTCACTTCGTAGTTGCTTCGCGGTCCATATAACATTAAAAAACAATAAAATACATATGAAAAAAACGATTTATTTAGTAGCTAGCTTATTGGTGTTTTCGGCTTGTGATAGTTCTTCTTTTAAAGTAACGAAACAGGATAATGAATTAAATTCGGCTGTAGCATCTGGAAGTCAAACTGAAGAAGAATTAAGTGCTTCTTTAAAAGATATTCAAAAGGAAGAAGCTGAAAGAGAAAAAAAAGAACTAGAAAGTTATACCACACTATCTTTCAATGAAATAGAGCACGATTATGGAAAAGTAAAATCTGAAACAGATAATACAACCAATTTCATTGTAACAAATACTGGAAAAAAACCACTAATTATTGAAAAGGTAGAAGCAAGTTGTGGATGTACAACACCGGAGAAACCAGAAAAACCGATTCTTCCGGGTAAATCGGATAAAATTAAAGTTGTCTTTCATCCAAAACCAGGACAAGTTGGAGATCAAAATAAAACGATTACTGTAACTTCAAATACATCACCACGATTAACGCTTTTAAAAATCAAGGCATTCGTTAATTAGCATTTGAATCTAATTTTAAGAATTTTCAAAAAAAAACACTTTTCCAAAAATGTCTAATAAAAACATTATAGCTATTCAATCATTAGGCTTTCCTTGGGAAACAAGAGATCCTTTTATTTTTTGTGTTCACCATAGAGATTTATTTCCCAAAGGAAATGATGAAATGGGACCAGCAGTTTCATTGGAAGGTAGAAATATTGGACAGGATTTTGCAATAAAAGATGGTTGGCGAATGTATCATGGCCAGAAAATACCAGGTTTCCCTTATCATCCCCATAGAGGTTTTGAAACGATTACAATTGTTAAAGAGGGACTTGTTGATCACACCGATTCATTAGGTGCTTCTGCTCGATTTGGTAATGGTGATGTTCAATGGATGACAGCAGGAAAAGGAGTTCTTCATTCTGAAATGTTTCCTTTACTAAATCAAAACAATGAAAACCCAGCTGAATTATTTCAAATTTGGATAAATCTTCCTAAAAAAAATAAATTCGTTGAACCCCATTTTAAAATGCTTTGGAACGAAAATATTCCCGTTTTAAAAGAGATCGATGTCAATGGAAATTCAATTGAAATAAAATTAATAGCAGGAAATATTGGAGAGATTAAAGCTTTAAATCCT
>CANCQX010000095.1 GCA_947380375.1 Flavobacteriales bacterium | reverse complement strand
CCTCATTTTGATTTTAATGCAGTTGTTTTATTTATTTTAAATTCAGTTGCTATTACAATTATTTATTTTGGATTAATAATAAAATTTAAATGGAATAAGGATTTAAGTCAATATTTAAATACTATTTTATCTAGGTTTAATATTTTAGTTTAATTTATTCATTTTAAAATACTTCATCGTTTCAAAAATTATTAAAATAGATATACCACCTAATAATGCAGGGATAAAATGTTTTATTCCAGGGTCTTGAAATTTAAATAACCTTTGAAGTGTTGGAACTTTAATAACCAAAATAAGTACGAAAAATGCAATTGTTAAAATCACAAAAGCAGCAATATTTCGTTCTTTAATAAAATAAATAAAGTTTTTTGTTTTGGAAAGATCTGAAATAATAAGAAAAATATTTCCAATTATAAGAGCTGAAAAGGTAATTGCTCTTAATTGAAATTCGTTATGTCCTTCGAAATATCCTATACAATAAACTATTAGAATCATTATAAGTAAAATCAATCCTTTAAACATACTTAAAGCAATTTTTTTTCCTCCAAAAAACTTTTCGTTAGGATTTCTAGGTGGACGGTTCATTATTCCTCTTTCTTCCTCCTGATATTCAAACGCAATAGAGCAAGCTGGATCTATAAATAGTTCTAAAAAGATAATATGTAAAGGCATTAGTAGAATAGGAGTATTTGTTAGAAAAGCTGGTATAAGAGTTAAACCAATGATTGGAATGTGAATTGCAATTATATAGGACATAGCTTTTTGAAGATTATCAAAAATTCTTCTTCCTGAACGAATTGCAGCTACTATTGAAGCAAAATTATCGTCTAATAAGACTAAAGATGATGCTTCCCTAGCAACATCCGTTCCTTTTAGCCCCATTGCGATTCCAATATGTGCAGCTTTCAGTGCAGGCGCATCATTTACACCGTCACCAGTCATTGCAACTATTTCATTCTTGTTTTTTAGAGCTTCTACGATTCGTAACTTTTGTTCCGGTTTTACTCTAGCGAATATTGACGTTTTAGCTATTTTTTGCATAAATTCTTCATCGCTCATTTTTTTTAATTCATCTCCAGTTATTATTAAACCTTGATGATTAATACCAATCTTTGTTGCAATACTTTTTGCAGTTTCAGGGAAATCACCTGTTATCATTATAACTTTAATTCCTGCTTCATTACATTCATTAACAGCTTCAGGTACTTCAGGTCGAATAGGGTCTTCAAAACCAATTAGTCCTAAAAAATCTAACTTTAAATCTTTTTGATTTTCAGGTAAATTTGTATCAGAAAGTATTGAATTTGCAATTCCTATAACTCTAAATCCATTTTTCGCTAATTGATGCACAATCTCAAGGTTTTTTTCTTTCTCTTTCTGATCCATTTTACATAATGTAAAAATAGTTTCCGGAGCTCCTTTTGTTGAGGCTGTAATTTTACGATCTATTTTATTTTCAATTACAATTGTCATTGAAAGTGTATCTGAACTTAAAGGGTATTCTTTTATTATAGTAGATTTCTCCCTTTCTTGAAAATAATTAGAATCTTGAAATGAAAAAATTGCTTTTTCCATTGGATCAATTGAGTTTATGATCGAAGCATCGCTTGCTGATCTAAGTAGTTCAATTAAAGTTTTTTTTTTGTTATTGAAATTTATTTGATTAATAATTTCTTCACCGTCATAAATAGCGACAATTTGCATTTTGTTTTGTGTAATTGTACCCGTTTTATCACTGCATAAAACAGTCGCAGAACCCAAAGTTTCGATTGCCGAAGGTCTTCTAGTTAGTACATTTTTTTTTGATAAACGAAAAGAACCTAAAGCTAAAAAAACGGTTAAAACAACTATAAATTCTTCAGGTAAAATTGACATAGCTGAAGTTAAACCACTTAATAATGCCAAAATGAAATTTCCTCTAGTAAAATAAAAAGCAATAACTACAGCTGAACTTATTAGAATGCTAATTAAAAATAATGTTTTAATTAACGATTTTATTTCAATTTGCAATCTTGTATTTTCTTCATTAATAGATTGTAGTGAGGTTCCAATTTTGCCAAATTGAGAATCTTTTCCAATTGAAGTAACTTTTGCATAGCCTTTTCCTTGCACAACTAAGGTTCCGCTAAATACATTTATTGGATCAGTTAAACTATTATTTTTAGTGTTTGAATTTTTTGACACAGGAACGGATTCTCCAGTTAATAAGGATTCATCAACAGTTATGTTTGAATTGTCAATTAAAATTCCATCTGCAACAATTCTATCACCTTCGTTTAGTATAATAATGTCATCAACTACAACTTCTCTTCCAGGAATTCTTATGTTTTGGCCATCTCGAATTACTAATGCACTAGGCGATGAAAGGGCTTTCAAAGCTTCTAATGCTTTTTCTGTTTTTTGATATTGATAAAATGTAATTGAAATAATAAATGTGATTGCCGTTAATAATCCTGCACCTTCTTTGTAATCTCCTAAAATCATATAGAGTAAAGCACAACAAATCATTAGAATAAACATTGGTTCTTTAACGACTTCTAATGCAATTCTTAAAATGTTATTTGGTTTTGTAGAAGCAAGTTCATTATAACCGTTTTCTTTCAGCCTTTTTTCAGCCTCTGATTTACTTAATCCTTGGTTCATTTTACAATTTTATTAAATGATGTAAACATAAAAAAATGAAATAAGATATGTAATTGATAATCAGGTTATTTAGTGATAATTTGAAAAGGCGTGACCTACAACAAATGAATCAATAACTGTAACAAAAATTAAAACCCATCTGATATTAATTGGATTTATTCTTTGCGAATTAATTGAGAATTCAGTTGTAAATGCGATTCGAGTAATCCCTTTTATTAATGCAATCCATCCAAAAATGGTTACCATTATGCTCCAATTTGCTTCCCAGATGTTATGAAGTAAAATTGTTGTTAATCCAAGTATGAAAGAAAAAAAACCAATAATAAATACAAATTTTTCATCCTCGAGATAACTATTTAATCTCTCAAGAGATTTTGGATGAATCAAAAATACTATAGCAAAAGTCATAACAAGAATACTCCAAAATCTAGCCAATATTAACGATGTTTCCATTTACTTTTATTAAATAATTTTAAGCAAATAGAAGAAATTAACGCTACATATTTAGTGATATAAATTTGTCGAGAAACTGATTTTAAACAGATGTTGTACTTTTTATGAAGTTAATTGAAGATAGATTAAAACCAAAGCAGAAACGGTCATTATTATTAAAGCTGAAAACCCTAAAATATTTGATTTTCTACTATTCACAAATTCACCCATTATTTTTTTATTATTTGAGATGTGAAGTATAATTGCAATAAGAACAGGAGCCGTTAAACCATAGAGTATTGCAGTATATATTAAGGCTTTAACAGGAGATATTCCAACATAATTTAATGTAAGTCCTAAGATTAATGAAATAGCTATAATTACATAAAAAGCTTTCGCTTCGTGGAATTTTTTATCTAGTCCTTGTTCCCAACCAAATGTTTCAGTGAAAATATAAGATAATGATCCACTTAAAACAGGTATAGCAATCAAGCCTGTACCAATAACTCCAATTGCAAAAAGAAGATAAGCTAAATCACCTGCTAATGGTTTTAGAGCTAATGCTGCCTGTTCAACAGTGTCGATTTGGTGTATACCTCCTTTGAATAATACTGTTCCTGTCGTTAGGATTATAAAAAACATCACTAATCCAGAAAATGTCATTCCAAAATCTACATCTTGTTGCATATTATTTATGATTTTTTTATTTACTATCAATATTTTTTTATTGTTTTTCATTTCCTCGACTTCAACCGATGCTTGCCAAAAAAACAAATAAGGAGATATCGTTGTACCTAAAATACCTACAATAATACTGATGAATTCCTTGTCAAATTTTAATGTTGGGATGAAAGTTGCTTTGATAATTTGTAAGAAATCTTGTTTATACAAAAAAGGGACTATTAAATAGACTAATAAAACGATACAAAGATATTTAAGTGTAGAAGCAATTTTTTGATAGGGTAAGTAAATAATTAAACACAAGAGTAAAATTGTGAAAAATACGCTAAAATAGGACGCATCAATAGAAGGGAATAGTAAATTCCCTACGGCTCCCATTCCTGCAATGTCTGCACCAATATTCATAACTATTGCCGGAAAACTAAATACCAACATTAAATAGAGTAATGGTCGAGGATAATTTTTCTTTAAAGTACCTGTTAATCCTTGAGAGGTAACTAAACCTATTCGAGCGCACATCTGTTGAATTGATGCCATTAAAGGAAATGCAATAATTGAAGTCCATAAAGTGGATAATCCAAATGCAGCTCCAGCTTGAGAGTAAGTTGCTATTCCAGAAGGGTCGTCATCGCTTGCGCCAGTAACTAAACCAGGACCTAAAAGTTTCCAAAATTTAGCGAGTTTGGATGTTTTTTTATGCGAACTTTTTTTTATTTTGATCATTTTTAATAGTAAAAATTAGTGTTAAGTTCAAAAAATGAAAAATATAAAAAAATGACAACTATTATGTGAGGAAATAGTTGTTGTTATTTTCATCTCCCCATAAAAACATACATCAAAATATTTGCCCCCATTTGAAGTGCTTGCTTTCTTTTATCGGAAGAATCTCCGTGAACTTGAGAATCTTCCCAGCCATCACTCAAATCGGTTTCATAGGTGTATAAGCAAATTAGTCTTCCATCGATTATTATTCCAAATGCTTGTGGTCTTTTTCCATCGTGTTCGTGGATTTTAGGCAAGCCATTAAAATCAAATTTTTGGTGAAATATGGGATGATTAAAAGGTATTTCTACTAATTCATTATTTGGAAAAACTTTTTTTAATTCCGTTCTAATAAATTGATCCATTCCATAATTATCATCAATATGTAAAAAACCACCGCCTAATAAATATTTTCTAAGGTTTTCAGTTTCAGTAGAGGAGAAGACTACATTTCCATGCCCAGTCATATGAATAAAGGGATATAAAAATAGATTTTGACTACCAACTTCAACATAAGGAACCTCTTTTGATATATTAGTAGCCAAATTTTGATTGCAAAAGGAAATTAAGTTTGGAAGTGCTGTTGGATTAGCATAATAATCTCCGCCACCATTGTATTTTAAAACGGCTAATTGATAAGTTCCTTGACTTTTTACAATGAAACTAAATAAAAGCAATAGTGTTAGTAAGATCTGTTTCATTTTAAATGTATTTGTTTTTATATCAAATCAATATTCATTTTTCCTTGCATAACAGCGTATAAACCAGCTGTTTCTGTTCGTAATCTATTTTTACCTAAGGTAATCGTTTTATATCCTGAATTTAAAGCAATTTCAACTTCTTTAATTGAAAAATCTCCTTCAGGACCGATCAAAATAGGTGAATTTTTAGTTTCAAATACTTCTGAAATTAAATTTTTATCGCCATCATAACAATGAGCAATTAATCCTTTTGGGTGTTGTTTAATAAAGGATGAAATTTCTGTCAATGGGTTTAATTTAGGAAGAAACAAACGTTTTGATTGTTTCATTGCAGCAATTAAAATTTTTTCAAGTCTTTCTTCTTTTATTATTTTACGTTCAGAATTTGAGCAAATCAAAGGTGTTATTTCAGTTATTCCAATTTCAGTAGCTTTTTCTAAAAACCATTCAATTCTATCAATTATTTTGGTAGGTGCAATAGCAATATGTAAGTCGTAATTTGGTTTTAATTCTTCCGTTTTTGAAATAATTTCAACTTTACAATGTTTTGGATGAGCTTCAACTATTTTGGCTATAAATTCAATCCCTTTCCCATTTAAAATTGCAATTTCATTACCAATAACTAATCTCATTACTTTACAAGCATGCTTAGATTCTTCCTCGTTTAGAGTATGAGTTTTTGCTAAAACATCAATTGTTGGATCGTAAAATAAATGCATATTTTAGTGTAATAAACGATAAATCATTTCTCTCATTAATTCTCCTTGGGAAAAAGAAGAATTACCAATTCCTTTGGCTTTTAAATCGTATTCATGAAGTATAGCAATGTTTGAAGCTATTTTTTTTGGGTTGTAAATTTTTGTAGCGTTTATATGTTGCGTTGCAACAAACGGATGAACTTTTAAAGCAGCCGCAACACCTTCGGAAGATTTATTATTCAAAAAATGAATTCGCATTAATTTTGTAAAGAAATTAAAAGTAGAAGGAATTACAACCATTAAATCTCCAGCTTTTGGATTATGATCAAAATAATTTGCAATTTTAAATGCTTTTGTAACATCTCTAACTGAAATGGCATTGACTAATTCAAAAGGATTATAATCTTTAGAAATTCCAATATTTTCTTCAATATGAACATCATTAATATCCGTTCCTTTTTCAAGAAGTAAAAATAATTTTTCTAATTCATTCGTTATACGACTTAAATCATTCCCTAAAAATTCAGATAATAATATGCTCGCTTTGGATGTTATTCCGTATCCTACACTTTTTACATAAGTAGAAATCCATTGTGCTAATTGGTATTCTTTTACTTTGTCAGATTTAAAAATCAGACCATTTTTAGCAACAACTTTTGCTAACTTTTTTCGTGTATCAAATGTTTTGTATTTGTAATTAATTACAAAAACCGTTCTATCAGATGGATTTTCAAAATATGACTCTAATAAATCAAAATCTTTTAAATCTTGGGCTTCTTTGATAATAACCAACTTTCGTTCAGCCATCATTGGATATCCCTTTGCTTCAGATATTATATTTAAAACCTCAGAGTCTTTACCATACATTATAGCTTGATTGAAATCTCGCTCATGATCTTCGAGAACATTTTCAACTAATGCTTTGGTGATTTCATCAATAAAAAAACCTTCTTCTCCGTGAAGAAAATATATTTTTTCAAATTTTTTATTTTGAATATCTTTTATGATTACTTTGTGAGGCATATTATTAGATTATTCTCTAATTATTTTAAAAGTTCCATCTGTCTCAACTTTAATTATTTGTGAAGGTAAAGTCATTTGTTCTTTTAACCTTTCTTCAATAATTCCGTCGACACCAGATTTTATTTTATCTGATATTTCCGCAAAACTTTGTGGTGAAGGTTTTCCGGATAAATTCGCAGAGGTGCTAATTAAAGGTTTACGCATACCTTTAATTAATTTAATACAAGTAGGGTCAGTTGTAATTCTAATCCCAATTGATCCATCTTTGGCCAATGCTGAAGGTGCTATGTTTTTCGCATGAGGATAAATTATGGTTAATGGTCTAACAGCAAAATCGCCCAATTCATAACAAACTTCATGAAATTCAGGTATATATCTTTCAACCATATGCCATCCATCAACTAAAATAATGAAGCTATTTTCTGCAGGTCGGTTTTTAATACTCATAATTTTTTGACAAGCTTCTTCATTCGTAGCATCGCAACCAATCCCCCAAATTGTATCTGAAGGATAAAGTATTGTTTTTCCGCTTTTAAGTAAATTTATATAAGTCTGAATATCAGTCATTTTATTGTTTTATTTCGTTTTATAATTAGAATTAATCTAATAAATCAGGTCTTTTTTCTTTTGTTCTTTCCATAGCTTTTTCTTCTCTCCATTTTTCAATTTTAGCAAAATCACCGGAAAGAAGTACTTCAGGAACTTTCCATCCATTGAAAACGGGAGGCCTTGTGTATACAGGTGGCGAAAGTAAATCATCTTGAAAACAATCTGTTAAGGCCGATGTTTCGTCATTTAAAACTCCAGGAATTAAGCGTACGATACTGTCAACTAACACAGCAGCACCTAATTCTCCTCCAGATAAAACGTAAGAACCAATAGAAATTTCTCTTGTAATGTAATGTTCTCTAATTCGTTCATCTACACCTTTGTAATGACCGCAAAGGATCAATAGATTATCAGAAAGACTCATTGTATTACAAATAGATTGTTCTAAAAGTTCACCATCTGGTGACATATAAATAATATCGTCGTAATTTCTTTGAGATTTTAAGTTTTCAATAGCTGCAGCAATTGGTTCGATTGACATAACCATCCCAGCTCCTCCACCATATTGATAATCGTCAACTTTATTATGTTTATTTACAGAATAATCACGAATATTATGAATGTGAATTTGAACATGACCTTTATCCTGAGCTCGTTGCATAATTGAAGCGGAAAAAGGACTATCAAGTAATTCTGGAAGTACTGTAAGAATATCAATGCGCATAACACAAATATAATAAAAAAGATTTGGTTCTTACTGACTAATTTATTGAGATTTAAAGTTGTTTCTAAAAACCTTAAAATTGTATTTTTTTGAATTTAATTCATTAAAAATGTGTCTCAAATAATTTCACATTTCATTAGCCCATCACGATCAATTTCAGTTAATTTCACTTTTTGAAAAGTATTTGCAAGTGTTTCATTATAAGGTGTTTTAACTTTTACATAATTTTCTGTAAAACCAGTCATCATTCCATTATCTTCTTCATTTTCAAATAAAACAGTTCTTGTTGTATTTGTATTTTGTTCGTAAAAAGCTCTTTTCTTTTTGTCGGAGAGAATATGTAACATTTTACTTCTTTCTCTTCGAACTTCCATTGGAACTGATTCACCCAATTTTGCAGCTGTTGTATTTACTCGTTCAGAATAAGTAAAAACATGCAAGTAGGAAATGTCAATGTCTTTTAAAAAATCTATAGTTTCCATAAACTCTTCATCTGTTTCTCCAGGAAAACCAACGATTACATCAACGCCAATACAACAATCTTCACGAAGAGATTTAATCTGTTTCACTCGTTCAGCATACAATTCACGTAAATATTTTCTTCGCATTGTTTGTAAAACTCGATTACTTCCCGATTGCAAAGGAATATGGAAATGTGGTACAAAACGTTTTGAATCATTTAACGTGAAATCTATTATCTCATTGCTAAGTAAATTTGGTTCAATAGATGAGATTCTAAATCGATCTATTCCTTCAACTTTATCTAATTCTTTTACTAATCCCAGAAAGTTTTCATCTGAACCTTGACCAAAATCCCCAATGTTAACACCAGTTAACACAACTTCTTTGATTTCTAATTCAGCAATTTTTTTTGCTTCTATTAATGTTGAAGCAATCGTTGCATTTCTACTTTTTCCTCTAGCTAATGGAATTGTACAGAATGTGCAAAAGTAATCGCATCCATCTTGTACTTTAAGAAAGGAACGAGTTCTGTCGCCATAAGAAAAAGCTGGGACAAATTCTTTTGTATTTTTTATATTTTCAAAATCAACTGTAGCAACTTCGTTTTTTTGTTCAATTTTTTCTAAATGTTCAAGAATATTGAATTTTTCATTAGCACCTAATACCAAATCAACACCTGGTATTTTACCGATTTCAATAGGTTTTAATTGTGCAAAACAACCAATAATAGCTATAAAAGCTTCGGGATTTATTTTAAGTGCTTTTTTAACTAGTTGTTTGCATTTTTTATCTGCATTTTCAGTTACAGAACAAGTGTTTATGATATATATATCTGGTTTTTCTTCAAATTCAACTTTAGCAACACCAGCATCTTCAAACAATCTAGAAATTGTAGAAGTTTCAGAGAAATTTAATTTACAACCTAAGGTGTAAAAAGCAACTTTTTTAAATTGTATCATAATTGAATGTAAAATTAAGAAACAGTTTTGAATTTAATTAAATTTTGAGTTAGGATTTTAGAGTGTAGTTTACAATATGTGATTTATGAATAGAGGTCAATCGATAAAAGAGAATTGTATATTTTTTTTATTTTTACAATAAAACTTAATTATGAAATAGCTATAATTATAAATAGAAACTCTAGTAAAGATTTAAAAAGCGTATTCCATTTGACCATTAAAAAATAAATTATCTACATATGAAACATCAACTTACAATTTATTACGAAGAATTTTCGAGTTTTTCTGAACTTTCGGAAACGGAAAGATTAATGATTGAAAAGGCGAGTGTGATTTGTGAAAAAGCTTATTCTCCTTATAGTTCGTTTAATGTTGGTGCTACCTTATTGTTGTCAAATGGTGAATTTATTTCAGGAAGTAACCAAGAGAATGTAGCATATCCATCGGGGATTTGTGCTGAGCGTGTAGCATTATTTTTTGCAGGTTCAAATTTTTCAAATGAATCTATAGAGACGATTGCTATTGTTTCGAAAGGTGAATTATTAAAAATGGATCAAATTCTTTCACCATGTGGGGCATGTCGACAAGTGTTAATCGAATCTGAATTTAGACAAAAGAGACCAATTCGAGTAATTTTAACTAGTCAAGATGGAAGAGTAGTAGTGTTTTCTTCTATTGTTGATTTATTACCTTTTGCTTTTGGTAAATGAAACGATTCTAAATGTAATTTTGATTATTAATTTCAATAATTAAACCTTTATAATAAGTTAAAAGATTAAAAAATAATAAATTTGATTAAAATATGGTTTAAAGTGACTGTAATCATTGTAGATTTGATTATTTCTATTCAATTCGAATAAATAATTGATTAATCCACAATTTAAAACTCATAATTCCTAATAGTTATATCATTTTTGTTTATCATATTTATTACATTTGTCATACTATTTTTAAATAAATTTAAATATGGCTGTTAAAGCTCCAAAAACACCAGAGAAAGCATCGAAAAAATCTGCTACATCAGATAAACCAAAGTTCTCAAAGGAAACTTATGTTAAATGGTATAAGGATATGTTGTTGATTCGTAAATTCGAAGAGAAAACTGGTCAATTATATATCCAACAAAAGTTTGGAGGATTTTGTCATTTATATATAGGTCAAGAAGCAGTTGTTGCCGGTACTGCAAGTGCTTGTCGTCCAACTGATAAACATATGACTGCGTATCGTGACCACGCTCATCCTTTAGCTTTAGGTTCTGATCCAAGAGTGTTAATGGCCGAATTATATGGTCGTACAACAGGATGTTCTAAAGGTAAAGGAGGTTCTATGCATTTTTTCGATAAGGAAAGAGGTTTTATGGGAGGACACGGAATTGTTGGTGCTCAAATAGCTATGGGTGCAGGTGTTGCTTTTGCTGAGAAATATAAAGGGACTGAAAATGTTGCTTTTGTTTCAATGGGAGATGGAGCTGTACGTCAAGGGGCTTTACATGAAACTTTTAATATGGCAATGATTTGGAAGTTACCTGTTATTTTTATTATTGAGAATAATGGATATGCAATGGGTACTTCAGTCGAAAGAACTACAAATGTTGTTGACTTATCTAAAATAGGACTTTCTTATGAGATGCCTTCTCGTTCTGTTAATGGAATGTCACCAGAAGCTGTTCACGAAGCAATTGAAGAAGCTTGTGAAAGAGCAAGAAGGGGAGATGGTCCAACTTTATTAGATATTAGAACATATAGATACAAAGGACATTCAATGTCTGATCCTCAAAAATACAGAACAAAAGAAGAGCTTGCAGAGTGGATGGCTGTTGATCCAATTGAACATTGTTTAAATGTTATCAAGGACAATAAGTGGTTAAATGAAAAGGAAATTGAAGATATTTCAACTTGGGTAAAGAAAGAGGTTGATGAATCAATTGAATTTGCTGAAAATTCACCATATCCAGAAGGGAATGACTTGTATGATGATGTGTACAAGGAACCAAATTACCCTTTTATCAAAGAATATTAATACATAGTTAGAATAAAAATTATGGCGGAAATAGTTTATATGCCTCAATTGAGCGACACAATGGTAGAAGGTGTTGTTGCAGGATGGTTTAAAAAAGTAGGTGACAAAGTAGCTTCAGGTGAAATTTTAGCTGAAATTGAAACAGATAAAGCAACAATGGAATTTGAATCTTTCTATGATGGAGTTCT
>CANCQX010000094.1 GCA_947380375.1 Flavobacteriales bacterium | reverse complement strand
TAATCCAATTCACCCCAATAAGCATCTGTAAACATTTGTGACATTGCTTTCGAAGCCATCGGTCCACGCCAAACAACAGCATTATCTTGTTCAGTAAAGAAACCGATTGATAATATTTTCAACCCGTAACTCATTACAGGATTTATTTTAGAAACTCCTTCGACATCAATCATCGAAGGACGTTCTTTTACAACATCAAACATCGTTGGCATGGAAGGTCCATAAATATCGGCATCGATAACACCAACTTTATAACCCGCTTTAGCTAAACCACCAGCAAGATTTGCCGTAATTGTTGATTTTCCAACACCGCCTTTTCCTGAAGCTATCGCAATAATATTTTTTACTTCAGGAAGAATTTTTCGATGTGTATTTTTTTCATTTTGAGGTAAACCTTTAATAGTAGAAATAACCACTATTTCATTACCAAAAACACGTTTTAAATTAAAATCGATTGCTTCTTGCATGCGTTTTTTTGCATGTAAAGCCGTATTATAAATAGCAACCGTTAATTCAATTTTAGAATCTTCAATTGAAAGATTTTCAATTAAATTAAGGGAAATGATATCTTTTTTTAAATCAGGTTCTATTATAGTTCCTAAAACCTCTAAAATATTTTCACGATTTATTTCCATCACACAAATGTTATGATGCAAAGGTACTCAAAATAGAGAAAAGAAAGAAAAAAGATTTAAGATAAAAAGGGTTAAACTTTTAAGGACAATTAATGATAATTGATAATTAACAATCTTTGAATAAAAATCATAAAATTAAATGGGGGATATATTTTTAATCTGATTAGATTTTAAGTATATTTGCTAGATAATACAATTTCAATCATGAAGAAAAATATATTTTATACTTTTATTTTCATTTTAATGGCTTTCGTAGGAAATGCTCAATCTGAAATGAATGGTGAATCAAGCATAAAAAATGCTATTTCTTTTTCTGCAGTTCCTAATCCAGCTTCGGATTATGTTTTGATTTCAACAAATGGAATTGACAATGCGACAATTAAAATCATAGATATATTAGGTAATTCTGTATATCTTGAAAATATTTCTACTACTAAGAAAATCGATGTGTCAGATTACAAAAATGGTATTTACTTTATCTCTATTGAGTCTTCAGATTCTAAAATAGTAAATCGTAGACTTATTGTAAAACATTAAGCTGAAATTTAATTTATTTAGAAGCTGCTTTTTTTAGGCAGCTTTTTTTGTTACTAATAGTTTAAGAACTAATGAAGTTTACTTACCTTTGGATTTCTTGATTAAAAAAACAAATTGAATACTCTTTCATTTATATATCAGAAAGCCATAATTGCTTCAATCGAAGCTTCAAAAGTAATTATGGAATATTATGAAAAGGGATTTAAATCTGAATTTAAAAACGATGGATCTCCAGTAACAGAAGCAGATTTAGCTTCATCTGAATTACTATCTCAACACTTATCTCAAACCAATATCCCGATTTTAGGAGAAGAGACAATTCATCAAAATTTCGAAGAAAGAAAAAATTGGGAATTAAATTGGTGTGTAGATCCTTTAGACGGAACGAAAGAATATATAAAAAGGAACGATCAATTTGCTGTAAACATTGCCCTTATAAAAAACAACAAACCTATTTTTGGAATAATAGCATCTCCTACTGAAAAAAAAATACTTTTTGGTGGGAAAGATATAGGAGTTCATATTTCTGATTTTGAAACCATTAATAATCGAAATACTTGGAATAAATTAGAACATAAAAAAAATTATAACTCACCTTTGGTAATGACAACTTCAAATTCTCCTAATTCTGGAGCTACAGTTGAATTTATTGAAAACCTGAGAATAAGACACCCTGAAATTGATTTTTTAAGAAAAGGTAGCGCGCTTAAATTCTTTGATTTAGCATTAGGTTTAGCTGATATTTATCCACGTTTCGCTCCAACAATGGAATGGGATATTGCTGCTGGTCAGGCAATATTGGAAGAATTGGGTGGTTCTGTTAGTTCGGTTATAACTGGAGAATCTTTAACCTACAACAAAGAAAGTTTATTCAATCCTCACTTTGTTGCACGAACAAAACCATTAGTTCTGTAAATGAAAATTCATATCAAAATACTTTCGTTTATTTTAGTTTTTGGATCTTTTTACACTTGGTCTCAGCAGAACTTAATACCCATAAGTTCGTATTACAAAGACAAATTATTTTCTCCATTTAAATCAACCAGTTTTTCTAATGGTTCATTTTTACCCGTAACTGAAAGTGAAATAGATTTAATCAAAAACATTGTTGATTCGTCCAAACAATACTATCAATTCACTTCCTATTTAATAAAAAAGCATTTGATAGAAATAAAAGGTGAGGATTATTATTTAACAATTTCTCCAACCTTGAATGTAAATTATGGGGAAGATAAAAGTGATAGTTTAGGCACAAAATTATTTCAAAATACACGTGGTTTTCACATTGAAGGTGATTTTTATAAAAATTTTTCATTTTCAAGTTCTTTTTATGAAAATCAAGCACGATTTACTGAATATGAAAAAAGATATTATTTATCAAATGGGGAATTATACCCAAATGGGAATTTATATTCTCTACAAAATGCTGTTATTCCAGGAGGAGGCAGAACTAAACCATTTAAAGTAGATGGATTTGATTACGCATTTGCAATAGGTAGTTTCATTTATGCACCTACAAAAAAAATTAGAATATCTGGAGGTAATAATTCACACTTTATTGGTAGTGGTTATAGGTCTTTATTATTATCCGACAACAGTATTTATACACCTTATATTCAAACCAATATTAAACTTTCGTCCAAATTGTCTTTTGTTTACATGCGTTCTCGATTAATGAATTTAATTCGCCGACCATTTTCATCTAATGTTGAATCTTACTATAACCCAAAAGGATTATCAATTAATTATTTAACCTACAAACCAAATAATACATTTAACATAAGTTTATTTGAAGGAATTATTTGGAGTAAAGGGGATTCTGTATCATCAACACCATTAAATCCTTTTTATTATAACCCAATTCCATTAATTTCAGAATTTACAGTTCAAAATTCTAATAAAATGAATAGTTTATTGGGATTAAATACTGAATACATTATTTCTACAAAACACAGAATATATAATCAACTTGCAATAAGTAATTTAGACTTCAAATACGTTGGTTTTCAATTGGGATATAGAGGTTATGATTTTGGTGGCTTAAGAAATTTTATGTTGCAATTAGAATACAATAATGTTCCAAAATTATTATATACCTCTAACAATAAAAATTTAAATTATTCAAACTATAATTTACCATTAGCACATACCAAAGGAAATAGTTTTAAAGAGTTTATAATAAGATCAAATTATGAATACCAAAGATGTTATATTGATGTTAAAATCATAGTTTATCATTTAGAAGACTATATCGAAGGGAATTTAAAAGCAGCTATGATTAACAAAACAATCAAAAACGGAAATCTACAACATGAACAATTAGAAATTGGATATCGCTTTAATAGAAAACTAAATCTTTGTTTATATGGATCTTATATATACAGAAATGATGCTTCTTCAACAATTTACCCTACAAAATATTTTAGCGTAGGTATAAGAACAGGGTTAATTAATAATTATACTGATTTTTAATTATGGGAAAAATACTACTCTTTTTACTAATTTCTTTGAGCGGTTTTTCACAAATTGAAGTAGGTTCATTGTATGAAGAATTACCAAATGACACTATTTACCAACTATCTGCTCGAAGTCATTCGGAAATAAAACCGTCTATTCGAATAGAAAACAAAGTAAATTACAAATATTCTTATAAGTTTATTAATGATTCTTCCAAATCATATTTTATAGTATCACCTATTATAGATGCGGGATTACAGTTTGAAAAATCTATTGAATATAAAACTGGTTTAGGATTAAAGATTACAGGAAAGTATAAAAATAAATTGTTTTATACTATTTCGGCAATACAAGGGATTGGTAAAGATAACTCTAAACTTTTCCAACCAAAATCTTACATTTTTCATCAAAAAAATGAAAATAGGTTTAATTACACTGACTTGAGAGCAAGATTCTCATATACTCCAAACAAGATTTTCAACTTTCAAGCAGGAGTGGATCACAATTTTTTTGGTGAAGGAAATAGGTCTTTGTTATTGAGTGATTATGGGCACCCCTATCCATTTGCTCAAATAAGAACCAATTTCGGAAAGATTGAATATACTATGCTTTATCAGATTTATCGAGAACAAACAAAAGAAAATCGATGGAAAGAAAAATTTTCTTCTGCTCATTTATTAAGTTTTAATCCAACTAAATGGTTAAATTTCGGCTTTTTTGAATCTGTAATTTTCAGTCCAAAAGACAAAGGATTATTCAGAGGTTTTGACGCTGAGTATTTAAACCCTGTAATATTTTTTAGACCACAAGAATATTCTATAGGTTCTTCAGATAATACATTTATGGGATTATTATTCTCCGTAAAAAGAAAAAGGCATACATTATATGGGCAAACTATATTAGATGACTTTTTAGTCAGTGAAATAATTGCTCGACGAGGTTATTGGTCAAATAAATTTGGTGGTCAACTTGGATTAAAAGGGCGTTTTAATTCTAATAATCAAAATTTTTTCTATAGAGTTGAATTCAATTTTGTAAGACCCTATACCTATTCTCATGCAAATATAAATGAAAATTACGGGAACCAAAATTATCCTTTAGCACATCCATATGGCGCTAATTTTTTTGAATTATTAGGAGAAATAAAATGGCAGAAACAAAATTTCATATATAAAATTTTTGGTAATTATTATGTTCATGGAGGTGATAAAAAAGATGGAATTAGCTACGGCGGTAATATTTATGTCTCTTATAATACCTATCCGAAATATTACAATAATTATATCGGTCAGGGAGTTAAAGAAAATGGATTGAACCTTATTTTTTCAGTAGCATGTATTTTAGATAAAGCAACAAATCTTCAATTTTTCATTGAAAACCACCTTCAAGGAAATACAGTAATTAGTGAGCCAATATATAAATTTGTAATAGGATTTAGGAGTTGCTTATGGAATGATTATAGGAACTATTGATCTAAGGTTGAGGTTAAGACTAAGGTTTAGGTTGAGTGAAATACTTATTCTTTCTTTTTTGGTTTGAATTTTCTTTTTTTCTTAAACGTTGCATTTGTTTTCCAAATTGGACCTTCTCCTAATTCTTCAGGTAAAGTTTGTCTTGGTATTTCAGCTTCAATTAATTTCTCAATTCGCTGCATTTTAGGCATATCTTTTTCATTAATCAAAGTATATGCTTCTCCTTTTGTATTAGCTCTAGCTGTTCTTCCAATTCTATGAACATAGTCTTCCGCATCATGAGGCGCATCGTAATTTATTACCATGTTGATTTCTTTAATATCAATACCACGGCTCATTACATCAGTTGCTACTAAGATTCGAATTCTTTTTGACCTAAAACCACGAAGCACCTCTTCCCTTTCAGTTTGAGTTAAATTAGATGATATTCCTTGAGATTTGAAACCATTTTTTCTTAAACCTTGAACAATTTCAGAAACTTTACTTTTAGAAGAAGTGAAAATTATGATACTAGTATATTCTGGACGTTGCTCTAAAATATGCTTAATTACAGGTATCTTTTGATTATCAAATGTTAAATATAAATTTTGGGAAACACCTGGCGCAGGTTTTGAAATAGAAAGCGTTATTTCTTCTGGATTTTTTAAGATCTTACTCGCCAAGGTTCTAATTTTAGGAGCCATCGTAGCACTAAAAAGTAGTGTTTGGTGTTCTTTTGGTAAGTAAGAAATAATTTTCTCTAAATCATCCAAAAACCCCATATCTAACATCTTGTCAGCTTCATCTAAAATAAGGTGTTTTACATGTTTAAAATTAACATATCCCATGGATAAATGAGAAAGTAATTTCCCAGGAGTAGCAACAATAATATCAGTTCCGTTTTTTAATGCATCTTTTTGTATATCCCAATCTTTTCCATCACCTCCTCCATAAATTGCCTGCGAACCCACAGAAACGAAATACGACAAACCTTGAATTTCTTGTTCAATTTGAACAGCTAATTCTCTTGTTGGAACAATAATTAATGTATCAATAGTACTATCTTCTTTACCAACTAATTTATTTAAAATAGGTAAAATAAAAGCTGCTGTTTTACCTGTTCCAGTTTGTGCACATGCTATAATATCTTTATTTTCAAGTATTTTAGGAATAGCAAATTCTTGAATTGGAGTTGCATTTTCGAACCCCATATGAGAGATTGCTTCTAAAAGACTCTCATTTAGATTTAATTCTGTAAATTTCATATTGGCTGTTAAATTAATCAAAAAAATGATAGTATTTAGCAAAAGAAATAATCATTTAATATTTTAATTTATATGTTAAAAAAGCAGACTTTAATCATTTTATAGTAAAATAAAAACTAAATTTATGAATTACTATTTGTATACTATCATTAAAGAATAATCAATAATAAACATAGTATGAATAAACTAAATATTCTTTTTATAGTTATTTCAATTTCATCAACTATTTTAGGGCAAAATGTCAGTAATACTATCAACCCTAAAAATTGTAGAGAAGGAGAAAAAGTGGAGTATTGTCAAACTCACATAAAAATGCAAGAACTTTTAAAAGATCCTATTCGATTACAAGAATACATAAATTACAATACTGAACAAGAAAATTTAATCTATAATCTTGAACATCAAAAAAAAGGAAATAGCTCTGAAAAAAACGTAATTTATAAAATTCCAATTGTTTTTCATGTTCTTCACAATGGTGGTAATGAAAACATTTCTGATGCTCAAATTTTGGATCAATTGGCAATTTTAAATCGTGATTTTAGAAAATTAAATTCAGATGTTAATGAAGTCGTTTCTCAATTTCAAGGCAAGCAAGCAGATGTTGAAATAGAGTTTGTTTTAGCAAATAGAGATCCATCTGGGAAAACTTTTTCAGGTATAACAAGAACTGAAAACGCTGTAACTTCTGATGGATCATCTGGTTATTTACAATATAATGCTATAGCAAACGAAAATAACGTTTATCAAGGTGATTGGCCTGGTAATAATTATTTAAATGTTTTTATATGTGCAAATGTGGGAACAGGAGTTGCTGGTTATACAAGAAAGCCTTATTATGATGAAACGATGCAAAATGGAATTTGGATGATGCACAATTACGTTGGTTCAATAGGTACTTCATCTATAGGTACAAGCAGGGTATTAACACATGAAATTGGACATTGGTTAAATTTAGCTCATCCTTGGGGTGACAATAATGATCCAGGAGTTACATGTGGAGATGATGGTGTTTCTGATACACCTATAACTAAAGGCTATACCTCTTGTAATCTTTCAAATTCAACAATTTGTGATGCTGCAATTACAGAAAATATAGAAAATTACATGGATTATTCTTATTGTAATAAAATGTTTACCGAAGGACAAAAAACTAAAATGAAAGCAGCATTAAATTCTAGTACAGGCGGAAGAAAATATATTTGGTCAACCACTAATTTAAATACAGTTGCACCATTAACATCAGCTAATATATTTTCAAATAAAACCATTATTTGTGCTGGAGAACAAATTAATTTAAAAGATTATGCATTTAGCCAAGCAAACTCTTGGTCATGGACTTCAACTGGAGGAACACCATCTTCTTCTAATCTTCAAAACCCTACGATTACTTATAATACTCCTGGTTATTATACTGTAAACTTAACTGCATCTCTAAAGAGTTCTTCTGTTAACGATACAAAAACTCAATATATTCAAGTAGTACCGTCGTCAAATTTTCTACCTTATTATGAAAATTTCCAATACTACAACAAATTATTTGACATAAATAGTTGGAACAGATATGATCAAGGAGGAAATAGAGCTTTTGAAATCTTCGATGGTGCAGGTTTTTCAGATAATAAATGTGTTAAATTGTCAAATTTTGATGAAACAACTAAATCAACAATTGATGAGTTAGGTTCGCACATACTAGATTTATCAAAGATTTCGAGTAGTCAAGCTATAACATTAAGTTTTAAATATTCTTACAGAAAAAAAATTGCTGCAAATTCTGAGACGTTAAAAATTTTAGTCACTACAGATTGTGGGAAAACGTGGCAAATTAGAAAGACTATTACTAATAATTATCTTTCAGATCAAGTAAGTACTTCTTCGTGGCAACCATCTTTCCCAAGTGATTGGACAACAGTTCATGTTACAAATATCCTAAGTCAATTTTACAAATCTGATTTTCAGTTTAAATTTCAATTTACTGCAAGTGGTGGAAATAATTTATACTTGGATGATATCAATTTATATGAAGGGCCGTCTTCAAATTCAATAGTTTTGGGAATAAATGAAGTTTCTAATACTTTAAATGAATTATCAATCTATCCAAATCCTTCAGAAGGCGAATTAAATGTTCATTTCTCTGTACCTTCAAATAACGAAGTTTTTATAAAAATTCAAGATTTAGTTGGAAAAACGGAACAATTTCAAACAATAAAAGCAATTGAAGGCTCTAATATGGTTTTATTAAATACACAAGCGTTAAGTTCAGGTATTTATTTTTTAAACCTACAAATTGGAAATACTTCAAAGATAGTTCGATTTAATGTAAAATAGATCCTAAAAAAATACTGTATAAAAAATGATAGTCGAAAAAGCTATCATTTTTTAGTTTGCGGTCGTTTCTATTAAAGATTTTTTCTTGTAATTTTGAAGGATGATAACAATCGAACTTTTAAAAGAAGAAATTGCTTCTATAATACGAAATTACAACTCCAAAGGTTGGTCTCCAGCAACATCAACTAACTACTCATTTAAATTTGAAAATTCGGAAATATTTGTCTCAAAATCAGGTATTGATAAATCCCAATTTTCAGCAGATGATTTTATGACTATTGATGAAAATGGGAAAGGAACGGGAGATTTTTTAACTTCAAAACCTTCTGCAGAAACATTAATTCATTGTGTATTATATGAATTATTTCCAGAAACTAAAGTTATACTCCATAGTCATTCTGTATATCCCGTTTTAATCTCTCAAACTCATGAAAATTCAGTCGAATTTGAAGGGTATGAAATTCAAAAAGGATTCGATGGACAAACTACCCATGAAGCAACCGTTGAAATTCCTATTTTCAATAATACACAAGATATGATTGAATTTTCAAAGATTTTGAAAGAAAATAAAGATCGGATTTCAAATCATACTTTCATTATGAGAAAACATGGAACATATGCTTGGGGTAAAAATTTATTTGAAGCTAAAAGACATCTAGAAACTTTGGAATATTTGTGTCAATGCAAGTATATGTCTAAAGTCGATTAATTTGGTATATTACTTTCAATCAAATAAAATTTTATTACTTTCGCATTCTAATATTTAAAAATTAAAAAATAATGTCATATTTATTTACATCAGAATCTGTTTCTGAAGGGCATCCAGATAAAATTGCTGACCAAATTTCAGACGCATTAATTGATAATTTCATGGCGTTTGACCCACAATCAAAAGTTGCTTGTGAAACATTAGTTACTACTGGTTTGGTTGTTCTTGCAGGAGAGGTTAACACTGATACTTATTTAGATGTTCAAACTATTGCTCGTGATGTAATTTCAAAAATTGGTTACACAAAAGCTGAATATATGTTTGAGGCAAATTCTTGTGGTATTATTTCAGCTATTCACGAACAATCTGCTGATATCAATCAAGGAGTTGATCGTAAAAACCCTGAAGAACAAGGAGCTGGTGACCAAGGAATGATGTTTGGTTATGCTTCGAAAGAAACAGAAAATTACATGCCTTTGGCGTTGGATTTAGCACATAAAATATTACAAGAATTAGCAGACATTCGTCATAACCATTCTGATTTGATCGGTTATTTACGCCCAGATGCTAAATCTCAAGTAACAATCGAATATTCTGATGATAATATTCCACAAAGAATTGATTCAATCGTAGTTTCTACACAACATGATGATTTTGATACAGAAGCATCAATGTTGGCAAAAATAAAAGCAGACATCATCAACATCGCTATTCCAAGAGTAAAAGCGAGTTTGAAACCAGAATTACAAGCTTTATTCAACGATAAAATCACTTACCATATTAACCCAACAGGAAAATTTGTAATTGGTGGGCCTCATGGAGATACAGGATTAACAGGTCGTAAAATTATTGTTGATACATACGGAGGAAAAGGAGCTCATGGTGGTGGTGCATTCTCAGGAAAAGATCCTTCAAAAGTAGATCGTTCTGCAGCTTATGCTACACGTCATATCGCTAAAAACTTGGTTGCTGCAGGAGTTTGCGACGAAGTTTTAGTTCAAGTATCTTATGCAATTGGAGTAGCAGAACCATGTGGATTATTTATTTCTACAAATGGTACATCTAAAGTAAATATTACTGACGGTGAATTAGCGAAAGTTGTTTCAGGAATATTTGATATGCGTCCTTACTTCATCGAACAACGTTTGAAATTACGTAACCCAATTTATTCAGAAACTGCGGCTTACGGGCATATGGGAAGAAAAAATGAAGTTGTTACAAAACGTTTCAAAAGACCAGACGGAACATTCTTAGAAAAAGAAGTAGAATTGTTTACTTGGGAAAAATTAGATTACGTTGATAAAGTAAAAGCAGCTTTAAATTTATAAAAAAGCTTAATAATATTAAAAGCCCGTTTAAGTTAATCTTGAACGGGCTTTTATTTTTTTTAAATCCTTTCAAAACAACATTTTTTTGCGTTATTTTACCCTACGAATTTATACAAGATGAAAAGAATAAAAATTGCAGACGTTTTTGCTCAACCAGAGATTGGTAAAGAGCTTATTGTTAAAGGTTGGGTACGTGGTTTTCGTAGTAATCGATTCATTCAAGTGAACGATGGGTCAACCATTAAAACATTACAAGCAGTTGTTGAATTCGAAAATTTTGACGAAGCACTTTTAAAAAGAATAACAACAGGATCTGCTGTAGGACTAAAAGGTATTTTAGTTGAATCTCAAGGAGCTGGTCAGGCGGTTGAATTGCAAGTTTCAGAAATTGAAATAATCGGTGAAGCAAATCCAGATGATATTCAAAAAACGGTAATGCAACCTAAAAAACACAGTTTAGATTATTTGAGAGAACAAGCACATTTGCGATTTAGAACAAATACATTTGGGGCTGTTTTTAGAATCCGTCACAATGTTGCTTTTGCAATTCATAAATTCTTCAACGATAAAGGTTTTTTCTATCTACATACTCCTATCATCACAGGTTCGGATGCTGAAGGTGCTGGAGAAATGTTTAGAGTAACGAATTTAGACGCTATTAATCCTCCGTTAAACGAAGACGGAACGGTTGATTTTAAAGAAGATTTCTTTGGAAAAGCTGTAAACTTAACTGTATCAGGACAATTAGAAGCTGAATTAGCAGCATTAGCATTAGGGCAAGTTTATACTTTTGGTCCAACATTCCGTGCTGAAAATTCAAACACTTCAAGACATTTAGCCGAATTTTGGATGATAGAGCCAGAAGTTGCTTTCAATGATTTGAAAGATAACATGGATTTGACAGAAGAGTTCTTAAAATACATCAGTAAATATATTTTAGAGCATTGTGCCGATGATTTACAATTCTTACACGAAAGAGATGCTGCTGAACAAGCTCAAAAACCACAAAATGAACGCAATGAATTAGGATTAATCGACCGTTTAAAATTTGTAGTTGAAAATGATTTCAAACGTTTAACGTATACTGAAGCGATTGAAGTTTTATTGAATTCAAATCATTATAAAAAGAAAAAATTCAAATACGATGTAGCTTGGGGAATTGATTTACAAAGTGAACACGAACGTTACTTGGTAGAAAAAGAATTCAATTGTCCTGTAATTTTAACAGATTATCCTGCTGAAATTAAAGCATTTTATATGCGTCAAAATGACGATGGTAAAACGGTTGCAGCAATGGATGTTTTATTCCCAGGGATTGGTGAAATCGTTGGTGGTTCTCAACGTGAAGAACGTTTAGACATTTTAAAAGAAAAATGTGCAGCTTTCAACATAGACGAGCATGAATTATGGTGGTACATGGATACACGTAAATTTGGATCTGTTCCGCATGCTGGATTTGG
>CANCQX010000093.1 GCA_947380375.1 Flavobacteriales bacterium | reverse complement strand
AAGCATATTTTACAAGAATAGACTCAACTTCAAGACTTGTTTCTTTAAAACGATTAATTGACTTCACAATTAATTGACAAACCTCATTTTGTTTCAAAAGTTCTTTAAAATCTAATTCAGATTGAAATAATAACTCTAAATTTTGATGATGTAAAAAAGTGACATTGTGCTTAATAATATTTATTTTTTGAAGCTGATCTATTATTTTTTCTGATTTTTTTAGGTCGTCTAAATCATTCACTGATGAAACCAACAATAAAGCTATCTCTTTAACTTGAAGCGATAACTCCATAATTCCATTATTCGAACTACCCAAATTATAAACCTGAAGCATTCTTGAAATCTTATAAATTTGATTCGTCAATACTCGTAATGAATTTGATAAACGATAAATATCCTCACGATCATAAGGAGTAAATAAATGTTTACTTAATTCTTTAAATATTTTTCGATAAATAAGAGTCGAATTAGATTTATTGGATTTGATTTTACTTAACAATTCTGCTCGGATATTTTTGTCATCCGAACATATTAATAAAATCATATTTTCTGAGTTTTCATTTAAAATTAAACCCAATTTTTTTAATTCTTTGAAGAAAATTTTATCTTTTGGAAAAAAAATATTTTTTATAACAACTGACATTTTTTTCTAGTAAAAATAATGCAATTTTATTTCAAATATTTGAAATTAATAATTTGATAATCAAATGATAATATTTGATTATCGCCGTGAATTTCTTTTAAAGAATTCGTTTTATTTAAAAAACAGAATAATAAAAAAATCCCCTTTCGAAAATTCGAAAGGGGATTTTTTGTCTAATATCTAGTGTCTAAATACCTAGAATCTAGATTAACAAAACTCTTTATAAGCTTCCGCTAAATTATCAGCAATCATTTGAGCAGAACCGCCTTCAATATGGTGTCTTTCTAAGAAATGAACCAATTTACCATCTTTAAATAAAGCAATTGATGGAGATGACGGAGGATAAGGTAAAAAGTACTTACGAGCTTGAGTTACTGCTTCAGAATCAACTCCTGCAAATACAGTTGCTAAATGTTTCGGAGCTTTCTCAGAATTTAAAGATAATTTCACACCTGGGCGCATATTTCCTGCTGCACATCCGCATACAGAATTTACAACAACAAGTAAAGTACCATCACTATTTTTGATTGTTTCGTCTACTTGGTCTGCTGATATTAATTGTTCGAATCCTACGTTAGTAAGATCGTTTTTCATTGGTTGAACTAATTCTTGAGGATACATCGTATATCTATTTAAAATTATATACTACAAAAGTACAAAAATTGTAAGTTTAAAGTATTTTAAACAATAGTTTATATCGATCATTTTTAAAAGAGCGAAATTCAAAATGAAAATAGTATATTAGCAATTCAGGAAGAGCGAATTATTCCTATTCAAATAGAATTTGAACCGGTACAATGAAAAAATATATAAAAATCTTTTTTTTCTTTTTTTTATTCGGAAACACTATCTATTCTCAGATAAGTAATTTGGGAGATCCTCTTTTATTTAATTCAAAAATTGAAAAAACAAAAATTTACTACCAAACGCCTTTTGTAGATAATTTCCAAGAGATAAAACATGAACAAAAACGGCAAAATAGTAGTCGTGATAAAATATATAGATTTGGAAAAGAACACACCGTTTCTATAAATATTTTTGATAAAGCCGAAAAAACACTTTTACCTGAAGGTGATTTATTGTATCAATTTGGAATAGAATGTAAACATGCAATTTCCATAAATCTACAATTTGATAAATTTGTTTTAGCAGATGGTGTGAGGTTGTATTTAGTCGATCCTATACAAAAGAAAATGGATGGGGCTTATACTCATTTTAATAATAATCCTTCTAAAATGTTGGGTACTGAATTGGTTTATTCAGACAAGGTAATTATTGAAGTTTTTGTTCCTAAAGAAAAAATTGGTTATTCCTCTCTTAATTTAAGTACAATTGTACATGGTTATAAAAGTTTAGATGATATGGCGAAAGCGCTCAACTCTTCTGGCTCTTGTGAAATTGACGTCAATTGTCCATTGGGAATAGGATGGGAAAATCAACGAAATGCTGTTGCGATGATTGTAAACGGTGGTGGATTTTGCACTGGTTCTTTGGTAAATAATACTTCTGGTGCTATTATTCCCTATTTTTTATCTGCTAACCATTGCGGTACATCACCTGGCGCTTGGGTTTTTCGTTTTCGTTGGGAATCACCAACAGGACAAACAGATTGCGGCACTAGCGCTCCTTCGGTTGATGGACCAGCAAATATGAATATTAATGGAGCAACATTGTGTGCTTCAAGTGCGGCATCTGATTTTACTTTATCACTATTAAATCAAAAACCTGACCTAGCTTGGGGTGTATATTATAATGGATGGGATCGAACAAATATTCCTGCAACACAGTTAACTAGTATTCATCATCCTTTAGGGGATGTAAAAAAAATATCTAGGGATAACAGCACCGCACAATCTTCTTCATTTAATAGTGCTGGTAGCCCTGATAGTCATTGGAAAGTCCCTTCATGGGATCAAGGTGTAACTGAACCAGCATCTTCTGGATCTCCATTATTCAATCAAGATCATAGAACAATCGGACAATTGCATGGAGGAAATTCTGGGTGTGGTTTTCCTAGCTCTGAACAGAATGATGATTATGGTAAATTTTACCTTTCCTGGACGGGTGGAGGTACAAATAATACAAGACTTAGTAATTGGTTAGACCCTATAAATATTGGACCTAATTTTATTGATGGAATTGATCCAGCCATTCCGAATCATAAAGTAGATGGTGGAATTAGCAATGCTCAAATTAAAAAAAGCACACTTTGTGGAGGAATATTATCACCTGAGGTAAGTATTTATAATTCAGGGGTTGACACCCTATTTTCTGCAATAATTCATTATAGTTTCGGTGGATTAAAAGATCTTATATACAATTGGGAGGATACACTAATAACTAATCAAACAAAAATAATTCCACTACCTACTATTACTTTAGATAGTGGAAATCATATATTTAAAGCTTATTTTACAAATAAAACTTCCATAGATGAAAATCCATTGAATGATACTATTACTAAATCATTTACAACGATTTCAAAGGGAGAAATTCTCACACTAAACTTGAATATCTTTTGTTATGCCGACGAAAATAGATGGGAAGTTTTAGACCCTAATCAAACGATAGTTGCATCAGGAGGACCTTATTCTGGATCAAATACGAATCCAATTATTGATTCATTTTGTGTCTCTTCAAATTGTTACACCTTTAAACTGTATGACTCTGGAAATGATGGTATTGCAGCGGATAATAATTGCTTAGATGGTTATTACGATTTAACTAATTCTGACGGAACTATTATTAATCAGCTACTTCCAAAAAACGCAAACTTTGGAAGTTTATACTCATCCCCTTTTTGTAATTCTTTAACAGAAACAAAAAGTGATAACACAATTAAAATCTATCCAAATCCTACAAAAACTACTTTTACAATTTACTCAAATAACGTAAAAATAAATAGAATAGAATTAGCAACAATAACCGGACAAATTCTCTATCTAAACAATGACATAACAACAGTCACTTCGATAATTGATGTAACGAACTTTGCTAAAGGAATCTATTTAATTCGAATTGAAAGTGAAAGTGGAATTTTAATAAAATCTTTATTTATAGAATAAGAATCCGTTTTATTTCAGCACTTCTAGTTTTATAGTGTTTTCCTTTTCATTATTAACGAACTCTAAATAGTAGAAAGCAGCATCAAATTCTCTTAAATCTAATCTAAATTTATCCTCTAAAAAGAATTCATTGTTGAAATTATAAATTTCCTTTCCATTTATATCTCTAACCGATATTTTTAGTCGACCTTTATCTACATTCAAATTAAAAACTCCATTAGAAGGGTTTGGATAAACTACAAATTTATCTAATTCAAATTCCTTTAATCCTGAGTGGTTTCCAGATATTTCAAGAGTTATAGTATACGCTTTTGTTGTTCCATCTTCTGCAGTTACAATGTAAGTTAATGTATTAGAGAAATTGTTTACTGTTGTTCCACTTACTTGATTTGCTGATGAAACACTCACTGATGCTTTATCTGAAAGTGTAAAAACTGCTACTAATGAACTAACATTAGTTCCAAATGGAACCGAAACCGAAACGTTAGTTCCTATTATAACTCCTGTAACTGATGGATTTAAAATTCCAAAACTCAAAAGTTCTTTCTCGCTGCTTTTTGGAGGTAAGACAGTAATCGTAACATTATAATTCTTTGTAGAGCCATTTTCTGCTGTAACAATGTAAGTCAAAGTTGTTGTGAAATTATTTACTGTTGTTCCACTAACTTGTGAAATGTCACCTATTTTAATCGTAGCTTTTGGAGAAATTGTGAAAAGGGAAATTAAAGAATTAACATCTGTTTGATAAGGTACTTCTATTGTAATATCAGTACCATTAATTTCACCAATAGAAGAAGGTGATTTTAAACTAAAAGATAAAATATCATTGTTAGCTGACAAAACATTTAAAATAGAGGCACTAAACATTAAATTCCAACTACTTGGATTTGTAAAAATAATAGTAGCCGTTTTATTCGGATAACTAAATTCAAAAACTTCATTCGATTTCGTTTGATAAGCAATTAATGTGTCAACTCCTAAATCATTTATTACCCTAAAATCAAGTTTCATTTTAAAAAAAGAAGTTGAAGATGAAAAAGTTGTTTGATCGCTGACAATATATAATTTATCACCTTTTTGATAAGAATAAAATTGGTAATTAGGATGACCCATTCCATAAATCCATTGATTAAAAAAAGTAGTATAATCCTTTGAAGTATATTTATTTACGAAATTGATTAAACTATCAGTTGTAGCTATTTTTCCTGAAAATTTAGTATTATACTCTTTTAACATCGAAAAGAATGATGCATCACTTCCCATTTCGAATCGTAGCATATGTAAAACAGTAGCTCCTTTAGAATAACTATTTGGTCCATCAAAAATTGCGTAAGGATCTAACAAAGAACCTGAAGGAACGTAAGCACAATTATTTGGAGATGCTAATGCACTATTTTGAGAATTTTTAATAACAGTATTACCAGCATTCTTTGAAACTAAGAATTCATTTGCAATAGTTTCAGAATATTCGGCAAATCCTTCGTGTAACCATATATCTTGCCAATTTGCGCACGTTACATTGTTTCCAAACCACTGATGGGATAATTCATGTGCAATTAAATCAAAACTAAAACCATTCATCATGGTCATAGTTTGGTTTTCTAATGCTCCTAGATTACAGGGTGCTGTATAATGTCCATATTTTTCTTTTGCAAATGGATAAGGTCCAAATTTTTTAGAAAAAAGTTCAATTAAGGAAGCTGTTTTGTCAATAGTTGCTTTATTATCATTTAAATAATTTTGATCGTATAAAAAGTTTTGAATCAAAATAGGACTATTTGAACCAACGGGATTTGCATATGTTTCATACAAATAATATGGTCCAGTTGAGTAAGTAATTAAATAATAAGCTATTGGATAATTTGTTTTCCATTCAAACCTCTTTTTATTTCCAGTAACAACCGATGTTTTTTTAAGTAATCCATTCGATGCTACTAAATTTGTAGGTTCGGTTGTTATATTTATATATGCCGAATCAGCTTTATCTTCCAAATCTTGTTTACAAGGCCACCATAAATAAGAATAAAAAGGTTCTGAGACTGTATAGGTATATTTATTAGTCGAATAACTTCCATTTAACATGCCAGCTTGAAAACTAGAGCCTGCTGAACCATTTCCATGGTAATATACAAAAGTTGAAAATAATGTATTTTTAGTAATTGGTGTAAAAAGAGTAGCCGTTAATTCATCATTGTTTAAAGTATAGCTACATTGTTTACGGTTTATTACAACCGAATCAATTGTGAAAGTATTTGATAAATTCAAAACAATTTGATTAAAATTATCAATTTTTGAAACAGCATTTATTTGTACAAAACCTGAAATTGCAGTATTTAAATTGCTAGATATCAAATCAATATTATAGAATTTAACATCATAATTATTCATTAACGTATTCGAACCTTTCTTATCTCTTGGTATTTGAGAATGAGTTGAAGGTAAAGTTTTACAACCCGATGTAACCTGAGAAACAACATTCAACTTCAATACTAAAAATGCAATAAAAACTAAAAATTCTATTCTGAACCTCATCTTAATCTAAACCTTAAACTTAACCTCAATCTAAACCTTAAACTCAACCTCAATCAATACTTAATAAACACATTTTTTGGTTCCGTAAAGAAACGCAAAGCTTCTAAACCTCCTTCTCTTCCAACACCTGATGATTTCATACCTCCAAAAGGTGTTCTAAGATCTCTTACCATCCAAGAATTAATCCATACAATACCTGATTGCGCTTGATCCGCTACTCTGTGAGCTCTTTTTAAATCAGATGTCCAAAGTGTTGTTTGTAAACCGTATTCAGTAGAATTTGCCATCATTAATGCTTCTTCTTCTGAATCGAAAGGAGTAATTGTAACAACTGGACCAAAAATTTCTTCTTGATTCGTTCTACAGTCAAATGCTAAACCTTCAATAACCGTTGGACGCATGTAATATCCTTCGTTGTATGGTGCTTCTAATTGAACTTTTACTCCACCAGTCAAAACTGTTCCACCTTCTTCTTTAGCTAATTCAACATACGATAAAACTTTCTCTAAATGAGGCAAAGATACCAAAGCTCCCATTCTTGAATTTGGGTCAGTTGGATTGGAAACAACCATTCTATCAACTTTCTCTACAAATGCTTTTTTAAATTTATCATATATAGCACGTTCAATAAAAATACGAGAACCACACAAGCATATTTGACCTTGATTGGAGAATGAAGAACGAATCGTTGTACTCAACATATCTGCAAAATCGCAATCTGCAAAGATGATTACTGGATTCTTTCCTCCTAATTCAAGAGATAATTTCTTAAACATTGGAGCGGCTGTTCTTGCTAAATATTCGCCTGTTTTTGTTCCTCCTGTAAAAGAAATAGCTTTGATTCTTTTATGTTTAACGATTGCATCACCTACTTTGTGACCTAAACCGTGTAATATATTCAAAACACCTGCTGGCATTCCAGCTTCTTCTGCTACTTTTCCTAATAAATAAGCAGTATAAGGAGTTACTTCGGAAGGCTTTGCAATAACACAATTTCCAGCAGCTAATGCAGGAGCTATTTTCCAAGAAAATAAGTACAATGGCAAATTCCAAGGAGAAATACATCCTACAATTCCAATCGGTTTACGCAATGTATAATTGATTCCTTCTCCTTCCATGTAATGAGATTCAGAAGAAAAGTGAGTAATTGCTGTTGCGAAAAAATGAAAATTCGATACGGAACGAGGAATATCAACATGAGCAGCTAAAGAAACTGGTTTTCCATTATCTCTCGATTCAGCTTGAACAAATTCATCCATTCTGCGTTCGATTCCTTCTGAAAGTCGAACTAAAATTTTACTTCTTTCTTCAGTCGTCATTTTGGACCAAATCGGAAATGCTTTTTCAGCCGCTTCAACCGCCAATTCAACATCTCTTTCATCAGAATCTGGTATTAAACTATATACTTGACCAGTAGCTGGTTCAAAGTTATCGATGTAAGTTCCTCCGATTGGCGCTCTGTATACACCGTCTATGAAATTTTGTAATTTTTCCATTATTTTAAGATTCAAGATTTAAAGATACAAGATTTTAAGACTTATCCCAAAACTCAGTATATCAGTCTTAGAACGAAGTGGTCTTATGTCTTACTGTCTTATTTGTCTTTTTATATTATATTACTTTCACATTAAACTCTTTCAACTGATCCAAATATTCTTTCGAATGGAAGTCAATTTCTTTCAATGTAGATGTTTTCTCTGATTTTAATTCTTGGCGTTTTACACTCGTTAAAAAACGTCTGATGTCATCGTCATTTTCTAAAATAATACCTGGAACAGGAACAGATTCACCTTTTTCATTTTTTGCTACCATTGTAAAATATGATGAATTACAATGTTTCTTTTCTCCAGTTCGAATGTTTTCTGAATCTACTCTAATTCCAACTACCATTGAACTTTTCCCTGTATAATTTACGGAAGCTCGAAGAGTAACCAATTCTCCTACTTCAATCGGATTCAAAAAATCAACTGTATTAACAGATGCAGTTACAGAATAATTTCCAGAATGTTTTGAAGCACAAGCAAATGCGATTTGATCCATTAATGACAATATAAATCCTCCGTGAATTTTACCGCTAAAATTAGAATTACTCGGAAGCATTAATTGTGACAATAATACTTCCGAATCTCTTTTATATTTGAAATTATCTTTCATATTTTTTTAGATTCAAGACTTAAAGATTCAAGATTTTAAGACTTATCTTCAACTCAGCTCTTCAGTCTTTGAGTTCCGATAGTTATCGGAACGGTCTAATGTCTTGCAGTCTACTAGTCTATATCAAAGAAAGCATTTTATCCATAACTTCTTGAGAGTCCCATTTTTCTTCGATGTTTGGAAGTTTCATTACTTGTTCCATAATCGCGTCTTGTTCTACTCCGTTTTGAACTACTTTATTATAACGGATGTGACTAAATGTAACTTGAGAATACAATGGCAACCATTTATCAGGGTGTAAATCATTGAACTTACTTTCAATTTTTTTACGTAATAACCATTCTTTATTACTAGTTAAATCACGCATTTCAACGTAATTTCTCAATGATAAATCGATGATTGCATTTCCGTCTGGCACTCTTTCTTTAGAATAAGCACTCAATAAACCATCCCAATTTCCATTTGCTTGATCCAACATTTCTCCGAAAATCGTACAATCTTCAAATCCACAATTCATTCCTTGTCCGTAGAAAGGAACCGTTGCGTGAGCAGAATCTCCTAATAAAAGTATTTTATCTTCGTAATTCCATGGGCTACAACGAACCATTACTAAAGAAGAAGTTGGATTTTCCATATAATCATCCAATAAAGTTGGCATTAAAGGAATTGTATCAGCAAATGTTTCATTGAAAAAAGCACTTACTTTCTCTTTTGTATTGATTGTATCAAATGACTTTTCACCAAACATCGGGAAGAATAAAGTACACGTAAAACTTCCATCCATATTGGCTAAAGCAATCATCATAAATTCACCTCTTGGCCAAATATGAAGGCAGTTTTTATCTAATTTATGCGTTCCATCTTCGTTTGCAGGAATCACTAATTCTTTGTATCCGTGATCCAAATATTTCTGAGAATAATCAAACATCGGCGTTTTTTGCATTCTAAAACGAACAGCTGAAAAAGCACCGTCAGTAGCAAAAATAGAATCAAAAGAATGCTTTTCTTCTTCTTTTGTTTCAAGGTTCTCAAAAATTAATGTGTTTGTATTTAGCTCAACATCCATGCATTTTCTATTGAAATTGTACTTAATTGACGGATATTTATCTGCTAAATTCATCAACTTTTGATTCAAACCTCCCCTTGGAACAGAATAAATAGCCTGATCCTCTTTTCCGTATTGTTGGTAAGAAAGTGTCCCATCAACAGCATGCATACAACGTTTGTACATTGGAATTGATATAGCTTTAATATCTTCTTCTATACCTGCTTCTCTTAATGCTTTCAACCCTCTATCTGAAAGCGCCAAATTAATTGATTTTCCAGCTAATAATTTCGCTTTACGAAGATCTGGTCTGTTTTCAAAAACAGTAACATCGTACCCTTTTTTAGCCATTAAAATAGCTTGTAAACTCCCTACTAATCCTGATCCTACTATTCCTATTTTTTTCATAAATTTCATTTTTAGACTCAAGACTTTAAGAACCAAGATTTAAAGACGTATGCATACTTCCTACATCAGTCTTTAAGCTCGAAGAGCGGTCTTTTGTCTTGCAGTCTTTTGTCTATATCGATTTTTCTAATATTTGTCCGAAGTGGTAAACATCTTCAAATGAGTTATATAATGGCGCTGGAGCAACACGAATTACATTTGGTTCTCTCCAATCCGCAATAACACCTTCTTCTGTAATTGCATCAAATAACTGCCTCGCTTTGCCGTGAACTAAAATAGACAATTGAGCACCACGTTTTGTTTTATCTCTTGGTGTGATAATTTCAAAAGAACATTTTTCTTTATTTCTTTCAGAAATTTCATCAATCACGAATTCTAAATAAGCAGTTAATAAATCTCTTTTGATACCTATTTGCTCCATTCCTGCATCCATAAAAACATCCAATGATGCGTTATGAGCAGCCATTCCCAAAACAGGTGCATTACTAACTTGCCAACCTTCAGCACCTTTCATAGGTTTAAATCCTGGTTCCATTAAAAAACGCGTTTCTTTTTCATGTCCCCACCAACCTGCAAAACGAGGTAAATGTGGTGAATTTGCGTGACGTTCATGAACAAATAAGCCAGAAACTCCTCCTGGAGAAGAATTCAAATATTTATAACTACACCAAGCAGCAAAATCTACTCCCCATTCATGTAATTTTAAATTAATATTTCCAGCAGCATGTGCTAAATCAAAACCTGCAATTGCACCTACTTTATGCGCAGCTTCTGTTATTGACTTCATATCAAATAATTGACCTGAGTAATAATTTACTCCACCAATCATTACCAATGCCAACTCATCGCCTACTTCAGCAATTTTAGCTAAAATATCTTCTTCACGAATTAAATGTTCGCCTTCTCTTGGTGCTATTTCAATCAGATCTTCTTCTAGATTTAAGCCATGGAATTTTATTTGAGATTCCAGTGCATATTGATCACTTGGAAATGCTTTTGCTTCGCAAATTAACTTCTTTCTCTTTCCTTCTGGACGGAAAAAAGACACCATCAATAAGTGTAAATTTGTTGTTAATGAGTGTGTTACAACCACTTCAATCGGTAACGCACCTACAACCTTAGCCACTTTTTCAGTCAAATTTTCATGGTAAGAAAACCATGGTTTTTTTGCTAAGAAATGAGCTTCGACGCCATATTTCTCCCATGCATCTAACTCTTCCAAAACATACTCTTTGGTAGATTTAGGTTGTAATCCTAAAGAATTTCCAGTAAAATATCGAACTGTTTTTTCGTGAAAAGATGGCATATGAAAACGGTCTCTAAACGATTTTAAAGGATCTTTTTCATCCATTTGTTGGGCAAAAGAAAGGGTATTTTCAAAATTACTCATAGCAAACTAGTGTTTTAATATGCAAAATAAAAATGCATCATTTTATGGTTTCAAATATAGACAATTTGAATGCTATTTTAACATAAAACTCACCCTTGTTATAGAAATAACATATTTTTTTGAAAATGTATGAATGTTGCTGAATATTATCTCAAAACACACTTCTTTTGATAATCCATTTCTATATGATAAAAAAGAGGCTGTATCAATTGTGATACAGCCTCTTTTATAAGGATTTATACTTACATTAAATTTATTTTTTAACGATACTTTTGATTTTAGCAATCAATTTAGAAATAATCGTATTCTTTTTTGATGAACTATTTTCGTTTTCTTTTTTAAAGAACGATTTTGTACCACTTTCTTTGCTATTTGGATTAGAAAGTGCGTCGTATACTTCAACTAAAGATTGTTTATTTTTAGTTATTGCAATTAATGTAAGAGGGTCATTCCCTTTACAATCACCACAAGTAGAATTAACAGAATACGTCTTTTCTTCTATTTCATGCTGAACTCCCTGAATTTTTGAAAGGCTTGTTAAATTTGAAAGTTTTGTTTCAAACTCTTCTTGTTTAACTTTAGTTAAAGATCTAGGGTTTTTGTAAAAACCAGCATAACCATATACAGTAGCTTCACTTTTACCTCCAAAAATTAATAAGATTTTTTTCGTTGAAGTAACACTGTAAATAGGATCAACTAAAATATCAACATTATTATCAATTATTGCATTAAAATATGCTTCATCTTTTGCTGATTTTTCAACTTTATGTTTCTTTGTTGAAGAACCTTTAATTCTATTACTAAAGTTTGGCTCAACATCTACTACAAATTTATCAGCAACAACATCTTGAGTTGAAATATCAACAATTCTTGAAGAATGAGAATAAGTTTTACATGAAGTTAAAGCAAGTACAAAAGAACTAGCAACGATTATTTTAGAAAATATAGTTTTCATAATTATTAGAAT
>CANCQX010000092.1 GCA_947380375.1 Flavobacteriales bacterium | reverse complement strand
TGGAAACCATAATCGATTAAACGTTTTGCCATATCAGCTACTTCAACATCAGAATTTTTCTTGAAATCACGGCAATCTAAAATCATTTCGTGAGCAACTGTTCCATTTTTACCTGTGTAAAGAATATCGTAGTGACCTTTTAAAGATGCAGCAATATAATTAGCATTCAAAATAGCTATTTCAGTTGATTCTCTTAAACCAACCGCACCTAACATTTTGATATATCCATAAGAAATCAATAAGATTAAAGCACTTCCGTAAGGTGCTGAAGAAACTGCGTGAATTGCTTTTTCTCCACCTGCAGAAGCTAACAATGGACTTCCTGGTAAGAAAGGTACTAAATGTTTTGCAACACCGATTGGTCCAACTCCTGGTCCACCACCACCATGAGGAATAGCAAATGTTTTGTGTAAGTTCAAGTGACAAACGTCAGCTCCAATATTTCCTGGATTTGTTAATCCAACTTGAGCATTCATATTTGCACCATCCATATAAACTTGACCACCATTTTCGTGAATGATAGAAGTAATTTCATTGATACCTTCTTCAAAAACTCCGTGTGTTGATGGATAAGTTACCATTAAACCAGCCAAAGTATCTTTGATTTCGATTGCTTTCGCTCTTAATTCTTCAATATTAATATTTCCATTTTCATCACATCCTGTAAGAACAACTTCAAATCCTGCCATTACTGCAGAAGCTGGGTTCGTTCCGTGTGCTGAAGTTGGAATAATTATTTTTTTACGGTTAAAATCTCCTCTCGATTCGTGGTAAGCTTTTATAACCATTAATCCAGCATATTCACCTTGAGCACCTGAATTTGGTTGCATTGAAACACCTGCAAATCCAGTACATTCACATAAATCTTTTTCTAATTGAACTATCATTTCGTGGTAACCTGCAGCTTGATCAACAGGACAGAAAGGATGCATATTCGCAAAAGAAGGCATTGTGATTGGTAATAATTCACTCGCTGCATTTAATTTCATTGTACAAGAACCCAAAGCAATCATCGAGTGAACCAATGAAATATCTTTATTTTCAAGACGTTTCAAATAACGCATCATTTTAGATTCTGAATGATAGCTATTGAAAACTGTATGAGTGAAAACAGCATCCGAACGTAAAACTTTAGAAGAAAGAACAGATTCTACAGAAGTTGAAATTACAGTAGCTGATTTCGAAATTGTTTTTGCAAATAAATCAAGAACTGTTTGAACATCTTGATCTGTATGAGGTTCACCAAAACTGATAGTCACCTCATTATCATTTACATATCTAAAGTTAATCCCGTTTTCTTCAGAAATCGTTTTTAAAGTTGAAGTTGCAACACCTTTTACCCAAACAGTATCAAAGAAATCTGTAGATCCTATTTCGAATCCTAATTCCTTTAATCCTTTAGAAGCTTTCGCTGCTTTCGAATGAACATCCAAAGCAATTTCTTTCATTCCGTCTGGACCGTGGTAAACTGCATACATACTTGCCATAACAGCTAATAAAGCTTGAGCTGTACAAATATTTGAAGTTGCTTTATCACGTTTGATATGTTGTTCACGAGTTTGTAAAGCCATACGTAATGCTACGTTATCATCTGCATCTTTTGAAACACCGATAATACGACCTGGCATATTACGTTTGAACTCATCTTTTGTAGCAAAGAAAGCCGCGTGTGGTCCACCGTAACCCATTGGAACACCGAAACGTTGAGAAGTTCCCATTACAACATCAGCACCTAAAGAACCTGGTGATTTTAATACAACCAATGATAATATATCTGCTGCAACAGCAACGCGAATATCATTCTTTTTAACTTTTGTAATAAAACCTTCTAAATCTAAAATTCTACCAAAAGTATCTGGATATTGAACCAAAGCACCAAAGAAAGTAGCGTCACCCTCAAAAGTTTCTGGATTACCAACAACCAATTTAATCCCTAAATTATTCGCACGACCTTCTAAAACGTCGATTGTTTGAGGAAAAGCAAATTCAGAAACAAAAAATTGATTTCTTCCTTCTTTCACTTCATTTCTAGAACGAGAATTGTACAACATTATCATCGCTTCTGCAGCTGCTGTAGATTCGTCTAATAAAGAAGCATTAGCAATTTCCATTCCTGTTAACTCAGTTACCATTGTTTGAAAATTCAACAAAGCCTCTAAACGACCTTGAGCAATTTCAGCTTGATAAGGAGTATAAGCAGTATACCATCCTGGATTAGAAAGAACATTTCTCAAAATCACAGAAGGAACAATTGTTTCATTGTATCCCAAACCAATAAACGACTTGAAAACTTTATTTTTATTTCCAAGTTCTGTAATATGGTTCAAATATTCTTGCTCTGTTAAAGCAGCATCAATATTTAACTCACGACCTAAACGAATATGCGCAGGAATCGTTTTGTCAATTAATTCACTTACTGAACTAATTCCAATTTTTGCCAACATTGCTTTTTTCTCAGCTTCATTTGGTCCGATGTGTCTTTTTGAAAATGTGCCCATTTTTTTAGTTTTTAGTTTTTAGCTGTTAGTTCTTAGTGACGTTTAAACGTCTACAGACCTTTCAACTATTTGTTATTTATTCTACTTCACTTAATTTCAACATATTCGATTTACCATTTTCCTCTAAAGGAATAGAAGCTATATTGATTACTAAATCTCCTGTTTTAAGAAGTCCTTGATTTTTTAAAATTTGTTTTATTTCGGCAATACTATGATCTGTACTCACTCGTTTGTTATAATATAAACCTTTTACTCCCCAAATTAAGTTCAGTTGAGTTAAAATTTGTTTATTACTCGTGAATACATAAATTGGTGCCTTCGGTCTTTGCGAAGCTATTTTATAAGCAGTATACCCTGAAAATGAAATAGTTATAATTGCATCTGCTTCAACTCGTTGAGATAATCTACACGCATTATAGCAAATTGAATCTGAGATAAAACGATCTGATTTTTTTTCAGGAAATTCTTCTTTGTTGTAAATTCCCTCAAAATTTTCCATCTCACTTACAATCCTAGACATTGTTTTAATAACCTCAATAGGATGATTTCCAACAGAAGTTTCGCCAGATAACATAACCGCATCTGCCCCATCTAAAACAGCGTTCGCAACATCGTTTACTTCAGCTCTTGAAGGGGTAAGATTTGTAATCATACTCTCCATCATCTGCGTAGCAACAATAATTGGCTTTGCTTGAATAGCACATTTTTTAATCAACATTTTTTGAATTAAAGGCACTCGTTCATAAGGCACTTCAACTCCTAAATCACCACGAGCAACCATTAAACCGTCACTTTCAGTAATGATGTTATCTATATCTTCAATCGCTTCAGGTTTCTCAATTTTAGCGATAACCTTCGCTTTTCCATTCCTTTCGTTGATAACAGCTTTTAATTCTATGATATCTTGAGCATTTCTTACAAAAGACAAACCAATCCAATCAACATTTTGTTCCAATGCAAATTCTAAATCTTCTTTATCTTTCTCTGTTAAAGAAGGCATTGAAATTTTTGTATTAGGAAAATTTACTCCTTTTTTAGAAGATAAAATACCTCCATGAATAACAAGAGCTTCAATTTCAGAAAATCCATCTGTTTTTATAACTTCTAAAATTAATTTTCCGTCGTCTAATAAAATTCTTTCACCAGGATGAACATCTTCAGGCAATTGTTTATAGTTAATCGAAAAACGATTGGCATTACCTACTATTTTATCCGTAACAATAATAACTTTCGAACCTGTAATTAATTCAACGCCATTATCCTCCATTTCGTTAGTACGAATTTTAGGACCTTGTAAATCTGCAAGAATAGCTACATTCAAGCCCGTTTCTGAATTTAATTCTCTGATAGTTTTAATTACTTCGGAATGAATTTCATGTGCTCCATGAGAAAAATTTAAACGACAAACATTCAAACCTTCTAAAAACATTTTTCTAAGAACTTCCTTATCACTAGACGCTGGCCCTAATGTTGCTACAATTTTTGTTCTTTTCATAAATCCTTAATTAAATACTAAATTTTCCGTTGAAGTTATTTCTTCCGGATTAAAATTAAATACGGCTAAAACACTTGAAACAGATTTTAATTTTTGAATAAGTTCAGAAGAATTATCTAAATAATTTTCATGTAAGAATAAAAAATAATCTATATCCTGCTTTTCAGGAATTAAAAATTTACCCTCATTTTTATTTTTAATTAAATAATATTCAACTAAATTTTCTGTGTCTTTGAATTCATATAAAGAATGACTAGATAAATTTTGTCCTTTTTTAGTGACAACCACAAAATTTTCGTCCGCTTTTTCTAAATTCAAATTTAACGCTGTATTAATACCCCAAACTAATCTATAATCACTATGATGAGAACAAATTCCTATCATTTCATAATCGTAATTACAATCAATTATTAAGGTATATTTACGTTGTTTTCCCATCTAAAATTATTCCTCGCGAAGATAGTGATTTTTTGGGAGAAATTTTATTAATTAAATATCTAATTGATATACTTCAGCTAGTTGATCATCGTTTTCAATTGTAACTTTTAAATCATTGATTAATCCATCTTTAATATCATACACCCATCCGTGAATTTGAAGCTCTTGTTTGCTTTCCCATGCAGCTTGAACAATTGATGTTTTTGCTAAATCAAGAACTTGTTCCATAACATTTACTTCAATGAAACGATCGAATCGTTTCTTTTCATCTTTAATTGCATTTAATTCATCTTGATGAAAACGATAAACATCCTTAATATGTCGTATCCAATTGTCTATCAATCCTATATGTTGATTTCCCATTGCAGCTTTAACACCTCCACAACCATAATGCCCGCAGACAATGATGTGTTTTACTTTCAATACATTGACCGCATAATCTAATACACTTAACATACTCATATCGGTATGCAAAACCATATTTGCAATATTTCTATGGACGAAAACTTCTCCTGGTAGAGCTCCAATTATCTCATTTGCAGGTACTCGGCTATCAGCACAACCGATCCATAATAAAGGTGGTTGTTGACCATTTGATAAGCGTTCGAAAAATTGAGGGTCTCTTTCCAAATTTTGAGCAACCCATTCTTTATTATTTTCTAATAATTGATTGTAATACGATTTCATTGTATGATTGATTTACAAGAATATTTAACTATTCTTTGAACATAATTATTTTATTTATAGCTCATTAGAGCCTATTTAATTATGCTTTGAAATCGGGCGGCGGAACTAAAATAGAACGTTCAATTAGGGAATATTTCCCCATTAAATACACCGTAGAAATCTTTAAAATATCATTTAAATCAATTTGGATAGATTGGGTTAAAATCCAATTGGATAAAAAAGATTGGCTTTCTACTAAAACTTCATCGTCAAAAAAATCTTCCAGACCAAGTTCTGTAGATGCTTCGTTTTCTTCATCCAAATTTAAAATAGTAGTAGATGAAACAACTAATAAAAATATAAAAGCGAATAAAAGTAGATATGAAACAATATGAAGTATTGATTTTTTCAAACTATTTAAATGGATTATTTTACTCCTTCTTCTAAAATTTTACTTTCAAAAAATAACAATTGATTTTTTAATTTATTTAACTCTTCTTCGTTTTTAATACTAGCATCTTGGAAATTGTGATTAAAACTTGGAAAAGCATAAATACCTGAAACATCTGCGCCAAATCTTGGAATTACATTTTCTAAAATTTGAAGTGCTGAAATCCCAGCTTTTGGACCAGTTGAAGTACTTAATAAAAAAGTCGGTTTTTCTCCAAAAATTCTGCGTTCAATTCTAGATAACCAATCTAAAATATTTAGGAAAAAAGCAGGTGGAATACCATTGTGTTCTGGAGTTGAAATAATATATCCATCGTAAGATTTGATTAGATCCATTAATTTTTTCATTTGTTCAGGTGATCCTTCCTCTGCTTCTATATCTACTCCAAAAATATGAACATTATAGTCACGCAAACTTACAACATCAACTTGGGCAAATTCAATTAAATTTGAAGTTGCAACAACTAATTGATGATTAATAGAAGTTGAGGAATTACTTCCTGCAAATGCCAGAATTTTTTTCATTAAAATGATATTGAATATTGAATAGTTAATGACGGATATTTTTAATCAAACATCCGTCATCAACCATCAAAAATTAATTAATTACACTTAGCTCTTTTCCAACTTTTATAAACGCAGCAATTGCTTTATCCAAATCTGTTATAGAATGAGCAGCTGAAATTTGTGTACGAATACGTGCCGCACCTTTTGCTACAACTGGGTAGAAAAATCCTACAGCATAAACACCTTCTTCTAATAATTTATTCGCAAAAGTTTGAGATAAAGCTGCATCATACAACATAATCGGAACAATTGGAGAATTTCCTGGCTTAATATCAAACCCTGCTTCAACGATTGCTTTTTTGAAATATGCTGTATTCTCTTCCAAACGATCTCTTAATTCTGTAGTCGAACTCAAAATTTCAAAAACTTTGTTTGAAGCTCCAACAATTGCAGGAGATAACGAATTAGAAAATAAATAAGGACGAGAACGTTGACGTAAAAGCTCAATAATTTCTTTTTTACCTGTAGTATAACCTCCCATCGCTCCACCTAATGCTTTTCCTAAAGTACCTGTGATGATATCGACACGATCCATAACTCCACAATGTTCTGGTACTCCACGACCTGTTTTACCAATAAAACCAGCAGAGTGACATTCATCGGTCATTACCAATGCATCGTATTTATCAGCTAGATCGCAAATTTTATCCATCAAAGCAATATCTCCATCCATAGAGAAAACTCCGTCTGTAACAATTATTCTGAAACGTTGTTTTTGAGCAGCAATTAATTGCGTTTCCAAATCAGCCATGTCAGAATGTTTGTATCTGTAACGTTGAGCTTTACACAAACGAACACCGTCAATGATAGAAGCATGGTTTAATTCATCCGAAATAATTGCATCTTCTTCTCCAAATAATGGTTCGAAAACACCACCATTTGCATCAAAAGCTGCAGCATATAAAATCGTATCTTCTGTACCGTAAAATTTTGCAATTTTAGCTTCCAATTCTTTGTGAATATCTTGAGTTCCACAAATAAAACGTACAGAAGACATTCCATATCCATGAGAATCTAACGCATCTTTTGCTGCTTGAATTACTTCTGGATGAGATGACAATCCAAGGTAATTATTTGCACACATAATCACTACTTTATCTCCTGATTGAACAGTTACATTCGCACCTTGTGGAGAAGTAATAATTCTTTCTCTTTTATAAATACCACCTTCTTCAATTGTTTTCAATTCATTTTGAAGATGAGCTTGCATTTTTCCGTACATAATTTCAATTTTTTTAACAAATATAGTTTTTTTTGATTTTTGATATTGAATTTTTAAAGTTAGATTTTATTAATCATCCAAAATTCAACATCCAAAATCAATTAAAAGTTCCATTTCATATTTCTAGTATCTAAAATAGCAAAAGATAACTTCCAACTTGTCGTTGGATTAATATTATTTCCATCTGATAAAACACCATAAACTCCTACTCTTAGTTTTCGTTTAGAAAATTTAAAATTACGTTCTAATCCAGTAAAAACCTCATAATGTTGCCAATTGTATTCTTTTACATATAAGCCACCACAACCAACTACTAAACCAATCCCTGTTTTTTTCATGAATGGAATTTTATTAATTATTGAGCCATTATCGTGGTGAATGAGATGTCCTTCAATGAAAAATTGTTTGGAGGGCAAAGAAACATTTAACCCTTGGAAAGAATACAAAGGATTGGAAAACCAAAGTGGATCACTTCTTCTATTGTACTTAAAATCTGCATCTTTTAGTGATTGTGAACTGAAAAATTGTCCCGTTTTAATATGATAACTTGAGGTTCCTAAAGTCCCGATTTTAAAAGTTTGCATTATTCCGACTAATCCATAATCATGGCTAACATCGCTTCCAAAAAGGGTAGGAATTCCTTTCTCGTAATATGTATATATAGTAGGCCATCTTGAACCAAGAATTACTTTTCGATTGGGTTCTCTCATGTATTTTTGTCCTGGAATATATTTAAGTGTTATAGCTCCAATAAATGCTTGATAGGTGTTAAAAACAGTTGGACTATTATTTGCTAATTCCTTATCAAATAGTTTAACAAATTTATAGGAATCAATATTTCTTCTTTCGGAAAAATTAAGTTCAGGATTAATGTAAAATCCATTAAATAATTCTCGACTATATCCAACTTCTAATTTTGACACCTCAATAAAATTGCTTCGTTTGTAAATCTGAGTAATGGCGTCAAAACTTCTGATAGCTTCAAAATCATGGAAAAAATTTGCTGAAATTGTACCAAAATGAAAAGGATCGTGCAAATAATGCCAATACGTTCGGCATTTTATGTCTTTATTAATAAAACCAAAAGTTACCTCCGAATATGAATCTAACGATTTTTGATTTTTCCACTTTTTAAAATAATTAAAACCTGGTGCTAATCTTGGTCCAGCTATGTATAAAGGTCGAATAATAGCTCCAAAGGAATTAAGGGTCCATTGTGTTTTTTTAGCTCTATTTCTGTGGTCAATTCCGAACCATAATGCCTTTACTAAAGTAATTTGATTGAACAATTTGTCTATCGAATCTAAATATTCTTTTCGGTTTTGAAAATCACGTATACTGTCTTTTGCAATAATGTATTTTTGTTCTTCTGCAGTAAGAGCAATTGTCCTAGTTTTATTCCAAAATGAAGTGTCCTTATCGTATGCTTGCTGTTCGGTTATGGATAATTCTTTATTGAAAAATTTGGGAGAAAAATTTGGTTTGAAATTATAATTTGAAAAATTAACGACAGTTGAACATTTTGAAGTTTGATCATTGTATTTGACACCATAAGTTAAATTTTGATCTTTAAGAATACACATTGTATCTGCAGAAGTATCAAATTCTTGGTTTATTTTAAAATAATCGTATTTCAATAAATTACCTTTCGAGAGAGATAATTCTAATTTTTGAACTAACCATGTTGAATCAATAACCCATATAAAACCATCCAAGGTTGAAGTTGAAGTTGATCTTGAACTAATTTTTATTTTATGAATTTTCTTCCCATTTTCTTCATATTGTTCAACCAATCGGTATTTATAAGAAACTATCCCTGGCACTGAAATAGGAGAACTTATAGGAGTTTGGTGTAGATCATCTAAATGAAGTAAATTTTGAAAGAAATTAAAATTGGATTTGACAGTTGTGGTATAATATAAATTAGCTGTTGAACCTCTTGCTTCGTAGGCATTTCTAATTTCTTTTACTTGATTTGGTGGTGCAAAATTTCTAGTAAATTGAACTTCAATTAAATTTCTATTATTTGTTAAATTGGAGCTGTTTTTCTTCTCATCATTAAAAGGTTCATCGTCTTTCAATTCTACTGAGATAGTATCATTTGTTTTTTTTCGTTTCTCTTTCTCCGCTTTTTTAATTTCCCGATCAATCTCCCTTTGAGTTTGAATTTTATCTTCTAATTTTTCAAAAGCCTTGATGTATCCTTCACATGAATGAGAATAATTCCACGGACTCATTTTATCTCTTTTCTCTACAACATTTAGAATAATATCTCTACCTGGATTACCCTTTTTAAAGGCTATTTCCACCTCATCTAAATCATTAATAGTACTAGGGAAAAGTTGAATATTTCTTGATACATTATTATCCAAAATTGAAATATAAGTTTCGCGATCTTCGTAGCCAAAAGCACTGATTACTAGGTAATATTCACCTGAGAACAAACGCATTTCAAAGTAACCATTTGAATTGGCTATTGTCCTTAATTCAGCATTATTTTTTACAAAAATTTGGGCATTTGGAATAGGAATGTTTTTTTCATCCAAAATAGTTCCGTTCAATACGTTTTGCCCAAATAAATTATGTGCAAAAAAGCTTAAAAGGAAAAAAAGTATGTAGGATGTCCCATTCATATAATAATTACAAATATAGGGATTGAAAAAGACTTGAATTTAGAAAAAGTGTTAAAAACAAATTCACGATTCTTACTTTTTAACATTGCCCCAAAAAGTAAGAAAAAAAGTCTAGCAATTAAGAAATTCAAATTTCGTATCTTCGTACTCCAAAATAAAAATTTATGAGCGAGCAACGTACAGAATTAAATCAATTAGGAGAATTTGGTCTTATTGATCATTTGACAAAAGGTTTTGAAAACAATCTACCTTCAACCATTAAAGGTGTTGGAGATGATGCTGCTGTTGTTTCTATTTCTGAAGAGGAATCGATGCTGATTACTACAGATATGCTATTGGAAGGTGTTCATTTTAATTTAATGTACATGCCTCTTAAACATCTTGGTTATAAAGCAGTTGCTGTAAATGTTTCTGATATCTGCGCTATGAATGGTGTAGCCGAACAAATTACAGTTTCAATTGCTGTTTCAAGTCGTTTTCCAGTGGAAGCGTTGGAAGAATTATACGCAGGAATAAAATTAGCTTGTAAAAATTACAATGTTGATATGGTAGGTGGTGATACAACTACTTCTTTGACTGGTTTAATGATTAGTATTACTGCTATCGGAAGAGCTAAAAATAATGAAATTGCTTATAGATCTGGAGCTAAAGAACATGATTTATTAGTTGTTACAGGTGATTTGGGTGGTGCATATATGGGACTTCAAGTTCTTGAAAGAGAAAAAGAAGTTTTCAATGCAAATCCTGCAATTCAGCCAGATTTAGATGGGCATGATTACATAATTGAACGTCAACTGAAACCAGAAGCTCGTAAAGATATTATTGGTTATTTGAAAGAATTGGAAGTTATACCTACTTCTATGATTGATATTTCTGATGGATTGGCTTCTGAAATTTTACATTTATGCAAAGCGAGTAATGTTGGTTGCCACGTTTACGATGAAAAAATTCCGATTGATGCTCAAACTTCTGTTGCGGCAATTGATTTTAATTTAGACCCAAATACATGCGCTTTGAATGGTGGCGAAGATTATGAATTATTGTTTACAATTGCGCAATCTGATTTCGAAAAAATAAAAGGAAGTCCACACATGACTATAATTGGACACATGACTGATGCTTCTGATGGTAATTATTATGTTGATAAAAACGGTTCTGTAATTGAACTTTCAGCGCAAGGTTGGAACCATTTTAACTAATAGAAAATAATGATTAAAATAATTGGGATGGAATTTATTTCATCCCTTTTTTGGTTTAAAATAATTAGTTATCACTATCTCAAACTAGACTTAATTAAAAGTTCTTGAATTTAATAATTTAACCAAACCCAAAATTAAATGGCTCATAATATTCACATAAAATAAAAATGATTAGTGTAATAATTAGATTGGATATATTGTAAATTCTGGCTAAAAATAATAGCCGCTTTTCAATCAACTTTTGATTTTTATTAAGAATAATTAAAGAACCAATAGTCAAAAAGAGAGCCGATATTAATAACCTATCTATATGAGAGTATATACTGCCGAACAAAGAAATGTCATTATGATATTCAGGATAGTATAATTCATAAAATTCATTCTGGCCTTTGATAATATAATAAAGGCGATAATCAATAAATAGAGTGATTAAGAATAAAGTAAAAATAAGTATGTAGATATATTTTTTCATCTTGTTATTTTAATTCAAAGAACGTAAATTAAATTGTACAGAATTGAATTAAAGTAATAAAATCATAGTTTTAACAAGAAAATAATTCGTAATTTAGAAGGATTCAAAATAAGGATTTATATCTTTGCAATAGAGAATATGGAAGGAAAGAAAAAAACATTCAGAGTGCGTGAAATAAGGGAGCAATTTCCGGTGCTTAGGCAGACTGTATATGGTAAAAATTTGATTTATTTTGATAACGGTGCAACCTCTCAAAAGCCTCAAATTGTTTTGGATGCTATCAATCATTATTATTCGAAAGATAACGCAAATATTCACCGAGGTGTTCATTATATGAGTCAAAAAGCGACTGATGGATATGAAGGTGCTCGTGTTACTATTCAACACTATTTGAATGCTGAAAAATCAGAAGAAATTATTTTTACGAAAGGTACAACTGATGGAATTAATTTAGTCGCTTACTCTTTTGGTGAATTACTTTCTGCTGGAGATGAAATTCTGATAACCGCAATGGAACATCATTCAAATATCGTTCCTTGGCAAATGTTGTGTGAACGAAAAGGTTGTGTATTAAAAGTTGCTCCTATCAATAAAAAAGGGGAACTTATAATGGCAGAATTTGATGCGCTTCTTTCTTCTAAAACAAAATTAGTTTCTGTTACTCATATATCAAATGCTTTAGGTACAATTAATCCTGTAAAAGAATTAGCTAAAAAAGCACATGCTGTTGGCGCTAAGATTTTAGTGGATGGCGCTCAAAGTATTCAACATACAAAAATTGATGTTCAAGATATGAACTGCGATTTCTTTGTTTTTTCAAGTCATAAAGTTTTCGGTCCTACGGGTGTTGGGGTTCTTTATGGTAAAGAAAAATTATTGGATGCAATGCCTCCTTATCAGGGTGGTGGTGATATGATTCTGAAAGTTACTTTTGAACGAACAACTTACAATGAATTACCTTATAAATTCGAAGCAGGAACACCACATATTGCAGGAGTTATCTGTTTAGCGAAAGCAATCGAATTTTTAGATTCAATGGATATGGAAGCTCTTCAAAAACACGAAAAAGAATTGGCTGAATATGCACAAGATATGCTTACGACTTTTGAAGGAGTGAGAATTATCGGAGAAGCAAAAAATAAAACAAGTGTGGTTTCATTTGTAGTCGACGGTTTACATCCATTTGATATTGGAACTCTTTTAGATAAACAAGGAATTGCCGTTAGAACTGGGCATCATTGCACACAACCTTTAATGGATTTCTTTAAAATTCCTGGAACGGTTAGAGCTTCTTTTGCCTTTTATAATACAAAAGAAGAAATAGATGTTTTCATTACTGCTGTTGAAAAAAGTATTAATATGTTACGTTAATTGACTATGACATTAGAAGATAAACAACAAGAAATAATTCAAGATTTTGCCATTTTTGATGATTGGATGGAAAAATATGAATACATCATTGAACTAGGTAAAGAT
>CANCQX010000091.1 GCA_947380375.1 Flavobacteriales bacterium | reverse complement strand
TAATTATAAAATCGGAACAAAAATATTATTATTAGACACCGATAAAAAAGGAACTTTAAAATTCATTAGCGAATAAAAATCTAAAAAGATTGAAAAAAGCAGAATTGTAGAAGCTAAAATTAAACAATTAAAAGATAAAGAAATTGAAGTAAAAGCTTCATGGTTTGGTATTTTAAATTCATTATTCATAATAATTTTAGCACCATTATTCTCAAAATGGTGGAGTAGTAAATACAATCCTGGAGCAAGTATAAAATATGGAATAGGCTTAAGTTTAATCGGAATTGGTTTTGGTGCATTAGCAATAGGTTCATCAGGTATTGTTCTTGGTGACACAACTGCTTCAGTAAGTATGATTTGGCTCGTAATCGCCTATTTATTTCATACAATGGGAGAACTTTGTATTTCACCAGTATCATTGTCCTATGTAAGTAAATTAGTGCCGGGTAGAATGATTGCATTAATGTTTGGTATTTGGTATATCGCTCTAGCAATTGGAAATAAGACAGCGGGTAAAATGGGAGAACAAGTTGCAACAATTCAAGAAAATCATTCAATGAGTTATTTCTTTATGATTTTCACCTTTATTCCTATCGGAATGGGATTGATAGCTATTCTTTTACAGCCAGTTATGAAAAAACTGATGCACGGTGTAAAATAAAAATCACTACTTTTTAAGATTAAAATCATACATAAAAGTTTGATTTTTGTGTAATTAATTATTTTATCATTAATATTGTGTTCTTTAATTTTTAGTAAAAGATAGTTAAAACAAATTAATTACTTATGAATTCTACTGATAGTACAAGTCAATCTAAACATCCAAAAGGATTATATCTATTGTTTTTCACAGAAATGTGGGAACGTTTTAGTTACTATGGAATGAAAGCTATTTTCACTCTGTTTATGATTAATGCGCTTTTGTTTGATAAATCATTAACTGCTACAATTTATGGTAATTATACTGGTTTAGTATATTTAACACCACTTATTGGTGGTTATGTTGCCGATAGATATTGGGGGAAAAAACGTTCCATATTCGTCGGAGGAATGATGATGGCTATTGGTCAATTCTTTATGTTTTTGGCTGGTTCATTTTACACAGAAGTAGGTTTGGCTACAATGTTGATGTTTACAGGTTTAGGTTTTATTATTTTTGGAAATGGTTTCTTCAAACCAAACATTTCAACAATGGTAGGCGAATTATACGCTGAGGGTGATAAAAGAGTTGATTCAGCTTTTACAATATTCTACATGGGAATCAACTTAGGAGCTTTTATAGCACCTCTTGTTTGTGGTGGTTTAGGAGAGGTTTATGATGTTGATGGGCTTATAGTACCTCATGTATTTAAATGGGGATTTTTAGCTGCTTGTATAGGAATGATTATCAGTATTATTTCATTTGAACTATTAAAAACAAAACATTTAATTACACCAACAGGAGAACAAATTGGAAACAAACCTGAAAAAGTTGTTAAAGTAGTAACTGAAAAGAAAAAGATTGATGTTAAAAAAACAATTAATTGGTCAATTATTTCAATCCTACTTTTCATAAGTTTTAAAGGATTTTTAGGTCTTGATTTAATAGGTGCTTTCATTTATACATTATGTATCATTGCTCCTGCTTCTATTATAGTTGACAAAAGTTTAACTAAAATCGAAAAACAAAAAATATGGGTTATTTTTATCGTTGCGTTTTTTGTAATTTTCTTTTGGGCAGCATTTGAACAAGCTGGAGCATCTTTAACATTCTTCGCTCAAGAACAAACAAATAGAAATTTATTCAGCTTTGAAGTTCCGTCTTCTTATTTTCAATCAGTTAATGCAATTGCTATTGTAATTTTCGCTCCAGTTTTCGCCTTCATTTGGACGAAATTAGGAAATGCTAAAAAAGAACCATCTTCTCCTGTAAAACAAGCTTTAGGATTATTTTTATTAGCTGTAGGTTATTTAATTATTGCAATTGGTGTTAAAGATTTAGATCCAAGTGTTAAAGTGAGTATGGTTTGGTTAATAACGTTATATACTGTTCATACATTTGGAGAGCTATGCTTATCTCCTATTGGATTATCGATGGTTGTGAAATTAGCACCTGTTCGATTTGCTTCATTGTTAATGGGGGTTTGGTTTTTATCAACTGCAACAGCTAATAAATTTGCTGGTGATTTAAGTTCTTTATATCCTCAAGAAGTTAAATTAGAAAATACTGTTGATGTTTCCAAATTTACTTTTAAAGGAAAAGATGCTGAAGATGCTGAAACAGTTAAATTAGATGCTAATTTCATTGAAAAAACAAACAAAGAGCATTTAAATACTGTTGCTAAAATTGATTTACTTTCTGATAAATTTGCCGTAACTAAAGAACCTACATTTATTGAATCGTTCAGTAAAAGTTTATTTGGAACTGAAGATAAAGTTAAACAAGATAAATTATTAGCTGTTTCTTATGTGAAAGATTCTAAAATAGAAACATCTGAATTTTTAATGAAACAAATTGTTGGTTCTAAGCCTGATTTTGCATATACAAAATTCTATAACGAAGAAGGAAATAAATTATTTATATTAAAAAATATCAAAGCAAAAAAAGGTGAAAAAGATTCAAATATTATTGAAACTTGGAATATTAAACCTGAAAAACCAAGCTTCTTAGGGATTAAAATTGAAAACCTTTATAATTTCTTCATGATATTTGTATTCATGGCTGGTGGAGCATCTGTAATCTTATTTTTCTTATCTAAGAAATTATTAACGATGATGCATGGTGTAAAATAATTCAAAATAGCTTTGAAAAACAGTATCGAGTACTGTTTTTCAAAGCTACCTATAAAAAATTTATCTATTTCCTTTTGAATAACCAAATCCACCGATAATTAATTTAGCATACCACATATTCAATCCAAAACTCGGACCGCCAATAACATTTCCTCCAGAATAAATCCAATCAGAAGAAGGAACGCTTAATAAATAACCAACTTTAAATCCAGTCATAAAACCTCCATAAGAATTCTTTATATCATCATATAAAACTAGGGGTATATAGTTTAGATTTAAAGACAAATCCATAACAAATCCACCCAAACTAACATTTACTTCCTGACCTGGATCATTTACAATAGTATTAATTGGAACATTATTATTTCTTGAAACTTGTAATCCATACGCACAGCCTCCAATACCTATCATCGGGTAAATTTTAACTTGTTCCTTATCCAAAATCTGATATCCAAAATCAATAGTTCCAAGACCACCACCATTGGTAATTTTGTAATTATCCGCCATAATCAAATCGCCACCTATCGCTAAACCCGTTCCACCAACAATAAAATTATTTAACATACCATGTCCGGTTCCTCCTATCAACATATGATTATTATTAAAATCGGCAACTTCTTTCGGCACAAAAGCATGAATTTTTGAAACATCCATATAGCCATAACCAATCGTAAATCCGCCACTTCCCATTGATTTAAATTTACCATTGTCTTCTTGAGCTTTCAATAAAGAAAAAGTAGTGCAGATTATAATCGAAGCAATAATATATTTTTTCATCTCTCAATTTTTTGAAATCAAATTAAACGCATTTGAACGCAAATTAATATGAGAAATCCCTAATTAGAAATTGATTTAGCTCATTCTAAAAAAGTATTAAAAAACAATTCTCAGAATTTCTCATTTGAAAAAAACCTAATCTTTTTCCGAAAAAATGGAATGAAAATCAGAAGGAAAACCTACTTAAACACCTCACAATGAATGACACTACTCATTAGTGAGTGCACTCATTTTTAACGCTTTATTTTATTAAGAGATTTGATTTCCAGAAATTAATGAACTATGAAAAAAATTCAAAAAACAAAAATACATTTACTTCTCATTCTAGTTTTTATCTCCATAATAAGAATAGGTAATTGTACAAATTACTATGTGAATGATGGTGTATTTGATAGTAATGACATATATACAACTGCAGTAGGAAACAATACGAACAATGGAACGAATGGTAAATTCAGCACAAGCCCAATGCTTACATTCAGAGGTTTATGGACAGCTTTTGGTCCTTTTGTAAATGGCGATGTGATTTATGTTGATGCAGGTACATATGTAAGTTCTATTGGTGGTTCTTTAACTCAAAATTATGGATACACCATTACCAAAAATATAACTATAATTGGAGCAGGAAATACAAAAACAATCTTTAATAATAATTATTGCGGTACTGCCGGAAACTATTATTTCGCAAGTATTTCTGGTGCAGGTTCCGTAACGATAAAGGATATTCAATTTACTAAATATGCCTCAAATGTTGACGGACAAGTATTTCAAATTGCAAATTCAGTAGTCAACTTCACCAATGTTTTAACTAATTCAAATGGTGGTTCTTCAAAATATGGATCTATTACAGTTAATTCAAATTCAACGTTAACCATGAATGGCGGAGGTATGAATTGTAATGGGGATGTTGCACATGGAGCTTCTGGTGGAATTGATGTAAAAGGTACTAATATCTTAGTAAATGTAACGAATACCTCTTTTGTAGGAAATTATAAATCTTCCACCGCAACCATTGGAAATGGGGCTGCTTTAACTATGACAGCGGCAGATGCGACCTGTAATGTAAATTTCAAAAATTGCCTATTTGCAGATTGTTTTACTGATAATAATAGTTCAAGTGGAGGAACAATTTTTCAAACAACCGGTAACCTTACTTTAACAGATTGTATTATTAACAATTCTAAAACATTTCAAGGAAGTGTAAAATATGGTGGTGCCGCTTATTTTACAGGAGGTACAACGCTTTTCACAAGAGTACGAATTACAAATTGCATTAATAATGGTGGGAGTACTTATGGAACTGTTTCAGTTTTTGGGGGTAATGTAACATTAGAAAGTTGTTATTTTTCAAATAATTTATCTGATCGAGGTAACGATATTTATTGCAAATCAGGTACTATTACAACAAATAATTGTTCTTTCAGTTCAACAGCTAGTCAGTCGGCAACCTATGGAGGAACAGTTAAACTAAAGAAAAGTAATTCACCTTCAAATATACTTTCAACAGGAACTTACACTTGCGATAATCTAGCATCCACAGCACTTGCAACACCTATTACACCTAGTTTTACAGGAACTTGTTTAGGTGGAATAGTTTTACCTATTGAACTACTTTATTTTGAGGGAAAAAAAACAGGCAAAAACAATGTATTAAGTTGGGCTACAGCTTCTGAATTAAATAATGATTATTTCACAATTGAAAAAACTTTAGATGGAATAAATTATGAACCTGTCGGAATACAAAATGGAGCAGGAAATTCACAAGAGTTGAATGAATATAATATACTTGATTGTTTTGTTGATAAAACCATTAATTATTACAGACTAAAACAAACAGATTATGATGGTAAATTTACTGTTCATGACTTAATTAGTATTAATAATAAAAGCATAGAAACTAAAGAAATTAGGCTAAAAACAAATTTACTTGGACAAAAAATTGATGATAATTTCAAAGGGTTGACCATAATTTATTATACTGATGGAACTTGTAATAAAACATTTCAATAATCAATTTCTATTCTTGTTTCTATTTTTTTCAAATTCATCATTTTAGCATTTAGATTCTTACTACCTTTATGACCTTATTTTAAAATAAAAAGTATGAAAATTGGTTCAAACATGGTTGTATCCTTGACTTACAAGTTGACAAATCATAAAACTGGAGAAAAAATTGAAGAAACAACAACTGAAAACCCTATGTTGTTTTTATACGGTGTTGGGGCAATAATACCTGAATTTGAAGAAAATCTTGATGGTAAAGTTGTAGGTGATGTTTTCAAATTTGCAATTGATTCAGAAAATGCTTACGGAACGCCTTCTGAAGAACAAATTGCAATGCTTCCAATATCAATTTTCCAAAATGAAGAAGGAAAAATAAATGAAGAAGAATTATTTGAAGGAGCTTTTGTTCCAATGTCTGATAACGATGGAAATCATTTAAGAGGATTAGTTCTTGAAATTAAAGATGAATTAGTGAAAATGGATTTTAATCACCCTTTGGCTGGAATCGACTTACATTTCGAAGGAACAATTGTAGAAGTTAGACCTGCAACAGAAGAAGAATTAGAACATGGTCACGCTCATGGTGTTCATGGACATCAACATTAATATCAAAAAATAAATTATATTTGAAAGGAGTGAATTTTCACTCCTTTTTTAGTTTACAATTATGAAGATATTATTCATTCTTTTTTCAATAAGCATACTTGCTAATTCTTGTAACAGAGAACTTGATAAAGAGATAATTAAAGAAACCATAGCTTCTAAAAACTCATCAAATCAAAAAATAATCTCTTCTTATTTATTTTCTAAAAACCTAAATAGAAAATGGAACTATACAATTTACCTCCCTCCTAATTACCAAAAAGACACTTTAAATAAATATCGAATTTTATACTTACTTCATGGGCATGGTGGAAATCATGAAACTTGGATGGGATCAGGTGAAATTAAATCAATGCTCGATGAATTAATAATTTCCAATAAAATAAACCCTTTTATCATTGTGATGCCTGATGGTTTAAATAGTTGGTTTGTAGATGGAACTGAAAAAATGGAATCTGCAATTATTCAAGATCTTTTACCATTTATAGAGAAAAAATATAGAATTAAAACCGATTGGAAAGCAACAAGTATTGGTGGGATGTCAGCTGGAGGCTATGGTAGTTTAAGATTAATCCTTAAATATCCTGACACTTTCAGTAACGCGATATTAATGAGTCCTGCTAGTTATTTTCCTATTCCTGATCAAACTTCCTATTCTCGTTCAGAAGTTTCGTCTTTTAAAGATTCAAAAGGTGTTTTTTCAACTAAAAAATGGACAAGTTATAATTACCCTAATTACTGGAAAACATTTGATCAATCTATTCATCACTCACATCATATTTTTTTAAGTGTTGGACGTTCTGATGGCTACATAGGAATTATAAAAGCTGTGAATGAACAACTTCCAAAAGAATTTACCAAAAGAGATGTTAAGTTCGAGGTTCAAAATTATGTCGGAGGACATGAAATGAACGTTTGGAAAGAAGCATTTAAAAAGGCTATTTTAACTATTTATAAAAAATAATTTTTCATAAATATTGTTTAACATTTTTTAATTTTTATTAAACAAAAATTACGTACATTTATAGAAATATAAAATGTAAAAGATGTCTACTATAGAAAATTTAAAAAATGAGGAGAAATTTGATGAAAATTCAATTATAACTCTTTATATGGAAGATGTTCTAGAAAACGAACTAGAACCAAAAAATGTATTTTCCTTTTGTAAAAAACATTCAATTGAGGAAACAATATTTTATTCCTATTTTGGTTCCATAAAAGCTTTAAAACAAAGAATTTGGATTAAGTTTTTAGAAAATATTAATACCGTAATTGAAAACAATGATGAATTTGATAATTATTCAGAGAAAGATAAACTTTTGACCTACTTTTTCTCGTTATTTGAAGTTTTCACTTTGAATAGAAGTTATATAGTTTACACGCTTGAAGCTGAAAAAAATAGTTTTAAAAACTGTATTCAATTAAAAGATTTCAGAAAATCATTCAAACAATTTATTGAATCAAAAATTGAATCTCCAATCAAAAATGAAAAAATAGCCAATTTCACAACACCCGTAATGAGCGAAGGTGTTTGGATACAATTTTTATTTATTTTGAAATTTTGGATCGATGACACATCACCAAATTTTGAAAAAACCGATATCTTAATTGAAAAATCTATTACTACTTCTTCGTTATTTTTAGATAGTAAACCATTGGAAAGTTTATTCGATTTAGCTAAATTTTTATTTAAAGAAAAAATGTAATCAATTATGAAAACGATCGATAAAATTCCGACAAGTAAGATTGAACGTGCAAGTCAATTAGTTAAAACAGGTTTAAAAGTAGGTGGAAATTATATTTCTTATTACGGAGAGAAACTAATACATCCAAATTTAACAAAAGAAAAACTGAACGAAAATAATGCGGAGGATATTTATGACGGACTGAAAAACATGAAAGGAAGCGCTTTAAAAGTTGCTCAAATGTTGAGCATGGATAAAAATATAATGCCACAAGCATATGTAGATAAATTCTCACTTTCACAATTTTCTGTACCACCCCTTTCAGCACCATTAGTTCGTAAAACGTTTAAAAAATATTTAGGACAGTTTCCTGAAGAAATTTTTGATACGTTTAGTCCTGATGCGATAAATGCAGCAAGTATTGGTCAAGTTCATTTGGCAACTAAAGATAACGTTAAATTAGCAGTGAAAATTCAATATCCTGGAGTTGCTGACAGCATAAGTTCTGATTTAGCTTTAGTTAAACCTTTTGCTGTTCGAATGTTTAATTTAAAAGGAAATGATTCCGACAAATATTTCCAAGAAGTTGAAAGTAAATTAATTGAAGAAACGGACTATGAATTAGAATTAAAGCAAAGCATATTAGTTTCAAATTCTTGTAACCATATACCAAATTTAAAATTCCCTATTTATTACCCAGAACTATCCTCATCTAAAATTTTAACGATGAGTTGGATGGAAGGCGAACATTTATCTGAATTTACTTCACATAATACAGATCTCGAAAAAGGAAATCAAATCGGTCAAACTCTTTGGGATTTTTATATGTTTCAAATCCACGCCTTAAAACAAGTTCACGCAGATCCACATCCTGGTAATTTTTTAATCGATAAAGATTCGAATTTAATTGCGATTGATTTCGGTTGTATTAAAAATATTCCGAACGACTTTTATTCTCCCTATTTTGAATTGGCAACTACTGAAAATTTAAATAACCCTATTTTATTTGAAGAAAAACTATATGAGTTAGAAATCTTAAGACTAGATGATAACGATGAAACTGTTGCTTTTTTCAAAAAAATATTTCATGAACTATTAAGTCTTTTTTCTCTTCCCTTACAAAAAGATACTTTTGATTTTTCGAATAAGAATTACTTTGCTAAAATGGCTAAAATGGGAGAAAACTTTGCAAAAGATACTCAACTTCGTAAAATGAACGGAAATAGAGGTTCTAAACATTTTTTATATATCAATCGAACTTTCTTTGGTTTATACAATCTACTTCATGATTTGAAAGCAAATATCGACACTAATAATTTTAAAAAATACATTAAAAATTGATAATTTGGGTCAATAGTTCTTTTTAGGTAGTTTTAACGAAAAAGTAAAAACTTACATAAAAAATGAAAATTCAATATTGCTCTGATTTACATCTAGAATTTCCGCATAATTTTGAGTTTATTAAAAAAAATCCAATCATACCTATAGGGGATATTCTAGTATTGGCAGGAGATATTTTACCTTTTCAATTAATTGATCAATCTTCTGATTTTTTAGATTACTTAGCTAATAATTTCGAGAAAACATATTGGATTCCGGGTAATCACGAATATTATGGATCAGATATTAATGAAAGGAGTGCTTCATTTTGTGAATCAATTCGTTCCAATGTTTTTCTAATTAACAATCAAGAAGTTACAATAAAAGACTCTAATTTTATTTTTTCTACACTTTGGAGTAAAATTGGAGAATCAAATAGATTGATTATTGAAAATACACTTTCCGACTTTTCCTATATCCGAGATAAAAATAATAAATTAGGAATTGAGAAATTTAATGAATTACATCAAAAAAGTATTGACTTTATTCAATCAACACTTCTAAAAAATAAATTAGAAAAAAATATAATTATAAGTCACCATATTCCAACATTTTTAAATTATCCTGAAGAACATCGACAAAGTAAAGTAAATCAAGGATTTGCAACAGAGTTATTCGATCTCATCCACGATTCATCAATTGATTATTGGATTTACGGTCATCATCACACAAATATTCCTGAATTTGAAATAAACGGTAGTAAACTGATTACAAACCAATTAGGCTATGTAAAATATAAGAAAAATAAAACGTATAGAAATGATGTTTGTTTTGAGATTTAAAATTATAAAATAACTACCTTTTAAATTCGTTATTAAACAGCTATGCTAATACTATGAAAAGACGAGAATTTTTAAAAAACGGATTTCTTATTTCAATTGGCGGAGTTCTTATCCCTAAAACGATTTTATCCTGTCGAAAAGAAACTTTATTTGAAGAATCTTCATTTTCAGGTAAAGTTATAATAATTGGAGCTGGAGCCGCAGGATTATATGCTGGTTATATATTAAAATCAAAAGGTATAGACTTTCAAATTCTTGAAGCTTCTAATAAATATGGAGGTAGAATTGGAAAAAATGATAGTTTTGCTGATTTCCCAATTGATAATGGAGCTCAATGGTTACACGGAAAAAATAATATACTAAGTGATTTTATTCTATCATCTAATACTAAAATTACTTTAGATGATACTGAAAATATGTATTGGTTTAAGAATAATCTAGTAAAAGAATTACCTAAAAACCCTGAAATTTTCGACGAAGACAATTTGCCGGATGTATCATTTCAGCAGTATGCAAATCAAAAAGAATTTGGTGATGATTACAAGTATATTATAGAAAATTTAGCTGGTGATCAAGGTGCATCTGCTTCTAAATTATCTGCTTATTGGAATCATCAAGAAGAAATAAATTGGGTATCTGGTGATGATGATTATAAATTTGAACAAACCTATTTTGATTTTATAGAGACACAAATTGCTAAACCGATTAATAATGAAATAAAACTTAATACAATTGTAAAATCGATCGATTACAGTTCTGAAATAATAACAATAATAGACTCAAATAATCAAAAATACACTGCAAATAAAGTAATCATAACCGTCCCGATTTCAATTCTTAAAAAGAATAAAATTGAATTTACACCCCATTTACCAAATGAAAAAACCGAAGCTTTTTCTAAAATTGGAATGGGTGCAGGTATGAAAGTATTTTTAAAATTTTCAACTCAATTTTACGATGACAACATTGTAGGAGGATCAATTTGTGCAGCCTATGCGAATGAAAAAATTGGTAAAATTGGTGAAGATAATGTTCTGCTTGCATTTATAATGGGTGAACAAGCAGAGTATTTAACAAGCCTTGGAAATGATGATGCAATCACGTTAAAACTTTTAGAAGAACTTGATTTAATGTATAACAATCAGGCTACAAAATCTTTCATCTCTTCCTATGTAAATAATTTCACTAACAAACCATTTATAGAGGGTGCGTATTCTTACTCAACAATTAACATTGGAAATTCTAGAGAAAAAGCTGCTGAATCAATTGATAATAAATTGTTTTTTGCTGGAGAAGCTATGAACTTAAATGGCCACCACCAAACTGTTTTCGGAGCGGCTGAAACAGGTTATAGAGAAGTCATTAATATTTTAAAAAATAATAAATGAAAAAGTTAATTCTATATTTTTTCTTCACAAGTTTAACTTGCTATTCTCAAGAAACTAAATTAAGCATTTCATATGAATATATTTATTCTCCTCAATTCGATAAATCAATTCAAACTTATAATTTTGATAGGCCATTTCTAAAAGAAAAACAACCTCTCTTTATAAATGGAATACATTCCAATTTTAATCATACTTTTAAAAATGAGATACAGCTCAAACAAGGTTTTTCTATTGGCTACTCTTATTTTAGAAGTCAAGCAAACAATCTAAATTTCAATAATACACTTTATCTTCATTTCATTCAATTAGGTTATTTATTTCATTATCAAAACTCAAAAAGATTAATTGGTTTTTATGAAAATATTCAAATAAATTGTGTTTTAGGTGGGCTTTTTAAAAATATAAATGATCAAGCTACTCAATTTGAAGAACATAGATTCAAATCATTAGGGATTGGCGGTGAAATAATAGGCTTAATAGGTTATAACTTTCAAAAATCAGATCGTTTATCACCATTCATTTCAATCGGATATTCACCGTATTACTTTTGCCCGAATACTGAAGCCTTACTGAATGATTCTAAAGGTTTAATAATAAATCCTTGGGTAAATTATTTTAAATTTAACCTTGGAATAGCTTTTAAAATTAAATAACCATTCTAAATACTTCAATAAATTAATATTTGATACTTTAATAAAAAATTAGACCTTTGTTCCAATGTTGGAAATAGTTCAAAATATTAAAATCGGCTTTATTAATACTTCTATTATAGAATGGTTAGGAGTTTTAACAGGATTATTGTATGTAATTTTAATTTCCTTTAAAAATATTACCGCCTGGCTTTTCGCGTTATTGAGTTCTGTTATTTATGTTTATTTATGCTTCATATCAAATTTATTTTTAGAAACTGGCCTCCAATTGTTCTATGTTGCAATGGCTATTTTCGGTTGGCTAAAATGGAAAAAAGATAGTTTAGAAAATGAAACCAATATAATTAAATGGGATTATCGATTGCATTTGTTAAATATATTAATTAGTGGAAGTCTAACTTTTATTATTGGATATATTTTTGATAATTTTACTACACAAGCAAATCCTTATACTGATGCTTTTTCTACTATTTTTAGTTTAGTTGCTACATTTATGGTCACAAAAAAAGTATTGGAGAATTGGATTTATTGGATTTTTATTGATGCTGTTTGTATTTATCTTTTTGCATCAAGAGGGTTATATCTTACATCCCTCCTATTTGTTCTATATACAACGATTGCTGTAATTGGTTTTTTTCAATGGAGGTCACTATTTAAACTTCAAGTTTCTAAATGAAAATAGCAATCACAGGTCCTGAATCTTCAGGAAAAACAACTTTAACTGAAAATTTAGCAGAAAAATACAATTCTATTTCGGTTCCTGAATTTGCACGTAATTATTTATTAGAAAGAAATGGTGAATACTCTCAAAAAGATTTAGACATTATTGCCATTGGTCAAACTGAATCTTGGAAAAGTCATAATTCTAAATTACTTTTTTGCGATACAGAAATAATTGTCATTAAAATTTGGTCTGAATTCAAGTATCAGAATTGCAGTCCTGTTATATTAAATCACCTTAAACAACAAAAATTCGATCATTATTTTCTTTGCGCTCCTGATATCCCTTGGGAAGAGGATCCTTTAAGAGAAAACCCGAATGAACGCGAAATGCTTTTCGAAATTTACCTCAATGAACTAAAAAAGAACAACTTACCATTCACCATAATTTCTGGAAATTTAGAAAGTCGATTAAAAACTTGCGAGGTGGTAATTGAAAGACTATCTTTGCACCATCTCTAAGGGGTGCCAAACGCAAGAATGGCTGAGATTATACCCATTGAACCTGTCAGGATAATGCCTGCGAAGGGAAGATGATACTTTATATTTACAAACGCTAATTATTTATTAATAAGAATTAGCCC
>CANCQX010000090.1 GCA_947380375.1 Flavobacteriales bacterium | reverse complement strand
TAAATAAATAGTTAATTTTTAATCGTAAATTAGATTAAAAATTAATCAATATGAAAACGGAAGAAATTCAAAACCTATTTCAAAAGTTCGAACAAATAACCACAGAAATAGAAGGTGTAGAATGTTGGAGCGCTAGAGAATTACAAGTGTTATTAGGCTACTCCAAATGGGAAAACTTTTTAAAAGTAATCGAAAAAGCAAAATTAGCTTGTGAAAATGCAGGTGAAAAAATACCTTATCATTTTCCTGACGTCAGGAAAACGATAGCCATGCCTAAAAGTGCTGAAAAACAAATAGATGACATCCTCCTTACACGTTACGCTTGTTACCTAATTGCACAAAATGGCGACGCCAGAAAAATTGAAATTGCATTTGCTCAAACTTATTTCGCCGTTCAAACTAGAAGAGCTGAAATTGTAGAACAACGTTTACTTGATTATGAACGAGTAAGAGCTAGAGAAAAGTTAAGTCAAACTGAAAAACAATTGTCTGGAATATTATACGAACGTGGAGTGGACGATAAAGGTTTTGCAATTATACGTTCAAAAGGTGATCAAGCGCTCTTCAAAATGAGTACACAAAATCTTAAAAAGAAATTAAATATACCTGAAAAACGACCTGTAGCTGATTTCTTACCAACTATCAGTATTAAAGCGAAAGATTTAGCTGCAGAAATGACAGGAATCAATGTTCAAAACAAAGATTTAAAAGGTCAAAATCCGATTGAAAAAGAACACATCGATAACAATGATGCTGTAAGAAATATGTTAATTATCAGGGGTATTCATCCTGAAAACTTACCTGCAAGTGAAGATGTAAAGAAAACTAAAAGAAAATTAGTGTCAGCCGAGAAAAAAGCATTGACTATAAAAAAGTTAGATTAAATCTTAAACAAACCTGATTCATTGATTTTGAATCAGGTTTATTTAAATATCAAGCAAACAAAGCTTTAACAACTTCATCCATTTTTCCACATTTTACCAACTCAATTTTATAATTCTTTTGTTCTATTCCTTTCGCATGTTTCGAAATTATAATTTTTTCAAAACCTAATTTTTCAGCTTCGTGGATTCGTTGATCAATTCTGTTTACTGGTCGAATTTCTCCTGATAAACCAACTTCAGCCGAAAGACAAATTGTATTACTCATTGGAATATCTGCATTTGAAGAAAGAACTGCTGCAACAACTGCTAAATCTATCGCAGGATCGTCTACTTTAATTCCACCGGCAATATTTAAAAAGACGTCTTTGGCCCCTAACTTAAAACCACATCGTTTTTCCATTACCGCTAATAACATATTCAATCGTTTCCCGTCAAATCCTGTTGACGAACGTTGTGGAGTTCCATAAGCTGCCGTACTTACCAATGCTTGAACCTCAACTAAAATTGGACGATTACCTTCTAAAGTTGCCGCAATTGCAATTCCGCTTAAAGTAGAATCTGTATTGGTGATGAGTATTTCAGAAGGATTAGATACTTGTCGTAAACCATTTCCGAGCATCTCATAAATACCTAGTTCATTAGTACTTCCAAAACGATTTTTAATTGTTCTTAATAATCGATAGACGTGATTTCGGTCTCCTTCGAACTGCATGACCGTATCTACCATATGCTCTAAAACTTTTGGTCCAGCTAATGAACCTTCTTTGGTGATATGTCCGATTAAAAATACAGGCACACCCGTTTGTTTAGCATAACGTAATAATTGAGCTGTACATTCTCTCACTTGTGAAATACTCCCCGGAGAACTTTCAATATTAGAATTATAAATAGTCTGAATTGAATCAATCACTAATAATTTAGGTTGTATTTCTTCAGCTTGCGTAATTATATTTTGAAGATTGGTTTCTGTTAAAATAAAACATTCTTGATTTTCTAAACCAATTCGTTCAGCACGCATTTTAATTTGTTGTTCACTTTCTTCACCTGAAACATATAAAATACGCATATTTTTTTCCATCACCGCTAATTGTAAAATCAACGTGGACTTCCCGATACCTGGCTCTCCCCCAAATAAAATCAAAGATCCTGGAACTAATCCTCCTCCTAAAACACGATTTATTTCATTGTCTTGAAGAATAATTCTAGAATGTTCTTGATTTTCAATAGTTTGCAAAGCTTGTGGTTTTGCATTTCTCCTAGAAGTTGAAAAAGCAACCACTTCAGAAGTATTTTTCTCTACAATTTCTTCTACAAATGTATTCCATTCGCTACAAGAAGGACATTTACCTAACCATTTAGGTGTTTCATGCCCACAATTTTGACAGAAAAATGCTGATTTAACTTTTGCCATTTTTAAAACTATTTAGTGTATAAAGGTAAATAAACTAGCTGAAAATAATGAAGGTGAATAGATTTTAGAGTAAATTGATTTTAAAATAGAAGTCATTAAATAAATTAACAGTACTTTTAATGCATTAATTAACTGTTAGATTTTACCAATACCACCAAATAATTAATTTTCTAAACAAAATTCAAGTTATATATTTCTATAAATTGGATGAAGATACTTTTTGGTGATTGATTTTAAAAAAATTATGAAACCAAGATTAGCTACCTTAAAATTAAGATATTCAAAAAACATTTCAATCTTACTATTTATTTCAATTTTTTCATTCAAGTTATTTGCATCAATACCTACAGATTATTTTCGTTCTTTAAATTCTGGTAATTGGAGTTCAACTTCTTCTTGGCAATCTTCATCAGATAACTTAATTTGGAATTCAGCAGATTTAACACCTACAAGTTCGGCTAGTTTTATTACAATACAATCTGGAAATACGATTTCAATTAGTGGAACAACAAGTGCATCTTCATTATTAATAGAAGGTTCTGGAGTTTTAACATTTGATGGATTAGCAAATAGAAACCTTACTATTACAAATGATTTAACCATAAATAATTCAATAGGAAAATTTATCGTGCAATCAATCGGAAGTTTTACAAATACACTGACAATTGGAGGAAACATAATAAATCAGGGCACTTTTGATTTATCAAGAGGAACTTTAACAACTGTTTGTGATATTACGTTTAATAAGAATGGAAATCAATCTGTTTCGGGAAATGGAACAATAACACGTTTTAATGAAATAACGGTTGATTTAGGGAATAATAATTCAAATATATTAGAAATTTCAACAGATTACTTTTCTGCACCTGATGGATTTCTAGAAACATTAGATGACGTAGCCAACAGATTAAAAAATGGGACCTTAAAATTAAGTGGGACCTTTTCATACTCTGGATTGCCATTTATTCAAAATTCATATAACAATACAATTATTTCAACTGCAGGATTTTGGATAAATAATCCCAATGTAAATATTCCGGCAATTAATGATTCTTTTGAGGTGAGTGGAAAATTACAAATTTCAAACGGATCATTATCAATAGGAACTATAGTTGGGAGTTGTTTAAAATATGCTACTGGTTCATCCGTAATTATAGAAGGAGGAAATCTAAACATCATTAGTAGGATTCAAGGTAAAATAGTAGCGACTTCAACTACAACATTTACTCAAAGCGGAGGAACAATTACCCTAATGACTTCTGAAATAAACGGAAGTTCGACTGCTTCATTAGATTTTACAGCCATTGGTAGTTCATTTACAATGAGTGGAGGTACAATCGTTTTTCAAAATGAAAATGTGACAATGATTGGAACAACATATAAAGACATAAACATTCTATGTTTAACAACAATTACTGGAGGTAATTTTCAATTTGGAAATAACTCAACATTATCAATACCAGATGGTTTCATCATTCAAAGTAATAATTATTTACCTAGTATTTCTCTTTACAGCATTCTTATTGGAAGTGTTTATCCTCAGGTAAAATTATCAAAAAATGCTTCAATTATTGGAAATATTTCAATAGGAAACTCAACGACTTTGGATGTTAGTGAAAATGGTGGAAGTTCAAATTACGATTTAACTTTAACTGGAGACTTAAATAATAATGGATTTTTTATTCAACGAAATAAAACAATTACTTTTAACGGTTTAAATGCACAAAATATTGCTGGTACAACTAACACAAAATTTAATAATGTGACAATTAATAATACTAGCTCAACTGGAATAACACTTTCTAGTCCATTAGAAATCAATGGAATTTTGAACTTAACAGATGGAAATATATATTCGTCACAAATAAATTCGTTGACTTTAAATTCTGGATCTTCATCAATATCCGCTTCAAATATAAGTTTTGTGGAAGGTCCAGTTACTAAAATTGGTTCAACTAATTTTATTTTCCCAATTGGAAAAAATTCAAATTTTAATCGTTTAGGAATCTCAAATCTTTCGGGATCAGAAACTTTTACGGCAACCTATTTCAAAGCAACTTATACAAATACTTCGAGTTTTAATCCTGAAACAAAACCTTTAAATTGGGTTTCAGACAAAGAATACTGGACACTTAATCGACTTGGGGCAACAAATGCAACATTAGAATTATTTTGGATGGATGCTCATGAAAGTAATTCATCTAATTGTACTAACTTACAAATAGGCTATTGGAATAATTCAAATACTTATTGGGAAAAAACAACTAATTCTGATTTTTCAACTATTACAGGATCTTGTCTTTCTACTAATTCTGGATCGATTAAATCAACTTCAAATCTATCAAGTTTTGGAACATTCACTTTTGGAAGAAATTCATCAGCTATTGCATTACCAATTACTTTAGTTAGTTTTCAAACAAAAATAAAGGAAGGAAAAGTAGATCTTAAATGGGTTACAATGTCAGAAAAAAACAACGATTATTTTACACTAGAAAAAACAAAAGATGGTATAAATTATAAGCAAATCAAAAAAATAAAAGGAGCTGGAAATTTTAATGAAATAATAAAATACGAAGAAACAGATGAAAATCCTTATATAGGGATTTCATATTACAGATTATCTCAAACAGATTTTGATGGCCAACAACAATTCTATCCACTTCAATCAGTTTCTTTGGAGATTAAAAATGAAAGCACAATATCGGTTCAACCTAATCCAATAAATTTAAAAGAAGAACTAAAAATAATAATTGCAAGCGAAAAAAATCAAATAGCAATAGTTTCACTATTAGACTCATTTGGAAGAACTTGTTTTTCTAACACATTTCAAACTATTGAAAATCAAAATACAATTGAAATAACTTTACCTGATAAAATAATCGAAGGTATATATTTCTTAAAAATTATTATTTCAGATAAATTATTTTCTGAAAAATTAATCGTGAAGTATTAATCATATTTTACATATAAATTTCATAGATTTTTTTATTAACTTTGACAGTTCTTGAAAAGAATTATTAAATGCAAATAAAAGTAATAAATTCATCACAACATCCTTTACCTGTATATGAAACGACAGCATCTGCAGGTGTTGATTTAAGAGCTAATCTTAATGATGTCATTATATTAAAACCTTTAGGCAGAACACTTGTTAAAACAGGGATATTTATAGAGATACCTGAAGGATATGAAGCTCAAGTTAGACCTAGAAGTGGTTTAGCTTTAAAAAAAGGAATTACAGTTTTAAATTCTCCTGGAACAATTGACGCAGATTACAGAGGTGAAATTGGTGTCATTTTAATCAATTTATCAAATGAAGATTTTGTAATTGAAAATGGTGAACGAATTGCTCAATTGGTATTCTCTTCTGTAGAACAGGCACAATGGCTAGAAGTTGAAACTCTATCAGAAACTGATAGAGGTGAAGGCGGATTCGGAAGTACTGGAATCAAATAAAAAGAAATTTTTAAGTGTGAAAACACAAATTAAATACTAAAATTATGAAAGTGATAGTTCCAATGGCAGGTAGAGGTAGTCGTTTACGCCCTCACACATTAACTGTTCCTAAGCCATTATTGCCAGTTGGTGGTAAACCAATCGTTCACAGATTAGTTGAAGATATAGCTGCTTTATGTAGTGAGAAAATCGAGGAGATAGCATTTGTTATTGGAGATTTTGGAGCAGAAGTTGAAGCAGAATTAATAGCTGTAGCAGAAAAATTAGGCGCAAAAGGAAAAATATTCTATCAAGAGAAGGCCCTTGGAACTGCTCATGCTGTATTGTGTGCAAAAGAAGTTCTTGACGGACCAGTAGTAGTTGCATTTGCTGATACACTTTTTAAAGCAGATTTTAAAATTGATGAGAATGCCGATGGAATTTTATGGGTAAAGCAAATTGAAAATCCGAGTGCTTTTGGAGTTGTACAATTAGACAACGATGGTAATATTACTGATTTTGTTGAAAAACCAGAAGTATTTATCTCTGATCTAGCAATGATAGGGATTTATTATTTTAAAGATGGTGCTTCACTTCGAAAAGAATGTGAATACTTGATAGAAAATAATATAATCAAAAGTGGTGAATACCAATTACCAGATGCATTAAGAAGATTAACAGAAGCTGGAAAAAAATTCAAACCAGGAAAAGTTGTAGAATGGTTGGATTGTGGAAATAAAGAAGTTACTGTTTTCACAAACCAAAGAGTTTTAGAATTTGATAGAGAAAAAGGATTGGACATGATTCATGCTGATTCAAAATTAATTAATTCAATTATCATTCCTCCTTGTTACATTGGAAAAGATGTTATTTTAGAAAACTCGATTGTTGGTCCCCATGTTTCTCTTGGTAAAGGTTCTATGGTTACAAATTCAATAATAAGCAATAGCATATTACAAGACAATGCTATTATTATGGATGCCAATTTAAAAGATTCAATGTTAGGCTCAAATGCAAAGTACAAAGGTTTGGCAAGAGATTTGAGTTTAAGTGATTATTCTATTATTTCATAATAATATATGACGCAATTACTATTTAATAAAAGATCAATAGAAAAAATATCTATTATTTGTTTTACTCTAATAGTATTAATCTCTTGCGCATCAAAAAAGAATTCTTCAACAGCCTCAGTAAATGAAGTTTCAAAATTAAATTATCCTTATATCGAAAAGTTTCATGAGGGACTTAGATTAAAGGCAAAAGGCGAAGTTGATAATTCAATCGCGGCTTTTAATTATTGTTTGAATGTTCGTCAAAATGACGACGCCGTTTTTTATGCTTTATCCGAACTTTACCTTCAGAAAAAAGATTTATTAAGATCTTCATTAGCCATACAAAATGCATCAAAAATTGACCCTAATAACATCTGGTATACACAGGAAGTAACATTTATGTTATTTGAACAAGGAAAATTTAACGAAGCAGTTAAAGGGTTTGAAAAATTAATCGCGAAACAACCTACGAATATAGAATGGTTATATGGCTACGCAGAATGTTTAGTTAGAGCAGGTAAAATTGAAGAAGCAATTAAAACACTTGACAAAACAGAGGATCAAGTTGGAAGACAGCCCGAACTAACTGTTCAAAAATTCAATTTATACGTTAAAAACAAACAACCTGAAAAAGGAATTGAAGAAATAAATAAAGCAAGAAAAGAATTTCCAACTGAACCTGTATTAATTGGGACTTTAATTGATTATTATTTCCAAACAAAACAAGAAGCGAAAGCTATTTCAATGTTAGAAGAATTAACAAAAGCAGACCCGGAAAATGGAAGAGCCCATTTAGGACTTTCTGATGTTTATCGTCAACAAGGAAAGAAAAAAGAATCGTTGATTGAATTAAAAAAAGCATTTACATGCCAAGATTTGGATATTGATGCAAAAATGAAAGTGTTAATCAATATTCAAGAAGATGGCACTAAATTAACGCCCGAAGTTTTTGAATTAGTAGATATGATGGTTATTCAATACCCAACAGATGCTAAAGCACATTCAATTCAAGGAGATTTTTATCTAAGATCAGAAAAAGATGATAAAGCGTTAGAGTCTTATAAGATGGCATTGAAGTATGATAAAAGTAAATATACTCTTTGGAATCAAGTGTTAATAATGGAATATCAAGCAGGGAAATACGAAGATCTATATAAAGATAGTAAAGATTGTATAGAGCTTTTTCCTTCAATTGCTTCTGTTTACTTATTAAATGGTGTTGCAGCAAACCAAATTAAAAAATATGAATCAGCTGTTTCTGTCTTAGAAATTGGAAAAGAATTAATTGTAAATGACAAATCTCTTCATTCAGAGTTTTTTAGTCAATTAGGGGAAGCATATTTTGGATTGAATAGATTAATTGAAGGAAAAACAAATTATGAACTAGCCTTAACATACGACCCTACTAGTACCTTAAATATGAACAATTTTGCTTATCGATTAGCATTAGCAAAAATTGATTTAGATAGAGCAGAAGAACTAATCAAAAAGGCGAATTTAATTTCACCAAATCAACCTCACTTTTTAGATACTTATGGTTGGGTTTTATTTCAAAAAGGAGATTATTTAAATTCATTAGAATATTTTGAAAAAGCTTATAAATTAAGTCCGTCAGACAAAGTAATTGTTGAACATTTAGGAGATGGTTACTTCAAGAATAAAGAAACTGAAAAAGCATTAGAATTTTGGTTGAACGCAAAAAAATTGGGCTCTACAAATAAAAATTTAGATCATAAAATTGAAAAAAAGGAATATTATGAACCTATTTATTAAAGTTTCAAGTTATTTATTTCTTTTTCTTTTTATGACTTCTTGCGGAGTTACTTCAAACATAGAGGAAAACGTGAAATTGGAAAGAAGAAAAACAAATGATCTACTCCATGTTTTAGATAGTATTTCTATCAGAAAACCAGATTTTTTCTATAGTAAAGTAAGTACAAGTTACAGTGACACTTCTAAAAATTTATCTTTCAAAACTTCTCTTAGAATGGTAAAAGATAGTGCTTTAAATTTATTAATTACCTACGCCAAAATTCCTATATATAATTCAATAATTACAAAAGATACTATTTCTGTAATGGATAAAAGATCTAAATGCTACTATAAAGAAGATTTATCCTATATAAAAGAAACATTTGGAGTAGATTTTAATTATAAAAATCTAGAAGAACTATTTTTAGGGTTACCTATTGATTATGAATCAAATCAAAAATATTTTCAAATTCATGAACCAACAAATTATATAATCTCCTCGCATAGAAAACACAAAATTAAACGTACAGAGAAAAAAGCAAAAGAGGATTTGGTATTCAAATATTATATTAACAATGAAGTAAATCATTTGAAAAGAATGGAAATTTCAAGTCCTTCAGATTCGATTGAAATAGTGATTGATTACAAAACAAGAGAGATTGTTGATGAATATACTTTACCAAAAGATGTTGCAGTAAAGATTAGTACACCGAGAAATAATATATTAATAGATATGACTTATGAAAAGTCAGAAATTAACCAACGTCAACCATTAGTTTATATTATACCAGAAGGTTATGAGAAATGCGAGAAATAAAAAACTAGCTTTTTTCATTGGTATGATTCTATTAATGAATCAATCTGTGATAAGTCAAGTTTCAAGTGAAAAATTAAGAAAGGAACAAGATAGGTTAGAAAATAAAATTTCTAATACAAAATCTCTTTTAAATAAAACAAAAACCAATACGGAAGCTTCCTTAAATGAATTAAAAATAATTGATAACCAGATAAAATTTAGGGAACAACTATTAAGTAATTTTGATAATCAAATTAAAGGCGCCGAAATTCAAGTTTCTAAAAAAGATTTGCAAATAAAACAATTGCATTCAAAATTAAAAACCTTAAAGATTCAATACAAAAAAATGCTAATGTATGCATACAAACACCGAAATAAATACGGTAAAATGATGTATATATTTGCTGCTGATAATTATTATCAAGCACTCAAAAGAAATAAATATTTAGAAAAAATTTCTGCTGTTCAACAAAAACAATTCTTAATTATCAGGCAACATCAAGGTTTGATTAAGGAAGAAATTTCATCAATCGAAAAAGAAAGACAACTGAAATTAGCTGTATTAGAAGAGAAGAAAAAAGAAAAAGATTTAATTTTAAAAGACAAAGAAAAACAACAACAAGTATATCAAAACTTCAAGTCAAAAGAGAATGAATTAATGACTCAATTGAAAGAAGACGAACGCAAAAAAGAAGTATTAAAAGATAAAATAAACGCTGCTATCCGAAAAGAAATTGCTGAAGCTACTATAAAAGCAGGAAAAACAGCGGCAGAAGCAAAGAAGAAAAATGAAGAAATAGCAGCAAAGAAAAAAGCAAAGAAAAAAGAAACTACTACTTTAAAACTAGAAATAAAAACTGAGACAGAAGAAGTTCAAAGTGAAACTGTATCTAAAAAAGAAGAAACTTTTACTGATACTAAAGAATCTCTTGCACTCGGGAAAAGTTTTGAAAGTAACAAGGGTAGTCTTCCTTGGCCCGTCAATAAAGGTACTATTACTGAAGGATTCGGAAAAAATGCACACCCTACATTAGATAATGTATTTACAAATAATAGTGGGATAGATATAAGTGCGCCTAAAAGTGCTCAAGTTCGTTCTGTATTTGAAGGGGAAGTAACAAGTGTATTAAATATACCAGGAGCTGGAAAAGTAGTAATTATCAAACATGGAAATTATAGAACAGTTTATACTAACTTGCAAAACACATATGTAACAGCTGGAACAAAAGTAACAACTAAGCAAGCTATAGGATCACTTGTTGTATCTCAAAGTAGTTCAGTATCAGTTGCTCATTTTGAAATTCATCAAGTCAACGGAGCAAGTGTACAATGTATTAATCCTTCACTTTGGGTATCACATTAACTTTTCTATTTCTTTCCAAACAATTTCTGCCGAAGTATCCCAAGAAAATAAATTACTTCGTTCTAAACCTTTTTTAGAAAGTTCATTTTGAAGGTCATAATTTTTAGAAAGTTCATTTAATTTATCAAAAATATCTTGCACATTGAATGGATCACAATACAAAGCCGCATCACCTGCAACTTCTGGTAATGAAGTTAAATTACCTGATAAAATTGGTGTTCCACATCGCATAGCTTCAACTAATGGTATTCCAAAGCCTTCAAAATAAGGAATAAATGTGAAAATAGATGCAGCTGCCATTAAGTCGGCAAGTTCGACCAATGGAAGATGTCCTGTAAAATGAACTGTATTTTTGACTGATTCAAATAAATCAATTTCAAAAGATGAATTTTTCCATAAAGACTCACCAACAATTACCATTTCATACATTGGATTATCAGTAGCTCGGTATTTTGAATAAGCTTCTAATAATCTAACTAAATTTTTTCTAGGATGAAGAGCTCCTACGAATAAAAAATAAGATTTTCCATTTGTATATTTTTCCTTAACTCGTATTTTTTCAACTTCTTTTAAAGGCTTAAATAAATCAGAAGCTCCATTCCAAGCAACAACAATTTTATCTTCAAATATTTTATAAGTTTTAATAATATCTTTTTTAGAATAGTCTGAAACTGTAATTATTTTAGTTGCTTTTTTAGCAAATTTCGGAAAGAAATACTTCAAATATTGACGTGCTAAAAATGGTAAATCTTGAGGGTAATGCTCAAAATTAAGGTCATGAATTACACTTATTTGAGGTATTTTCGATCTAATAGAAAGATATCCATCAGGTGAAAAAAACACATCAACTTTGTATTTTATTAATGCTCTGTAAATAGCAAATTCAAACCACAAAATAAATAAAAATGGATGACGTGCAGGAGGACTTAAAACTATTGGTGTAACATTTGACCCAAAAATAAACTTCGAATCATAAGGTCGATCGAAAAAGAAAATAAATTCGTGTTCTGGATGTTTCTCAACTAAACGTTTAACAATTTCAAAAGTGTACCATCCAAAACCTTCCATTTTTGAAGAAAGTAAAAAACGGGTATTGATGGCAATTCTCATAAATAAATAAATGAATTAATTAACTAATTCATGTAAAATATGGTTTGAACGTTTTTCTATACCGATAGTTGTAGATGGTCCGTGCCCACAGTATATAGTTGTATCATCAGGAAATTGAAACATTACTTCAGCAATCGTTTTTTTCAATATTTCCATACTTCCTCCTGGTAAATCAACTCGTCCGTAACTTCCTCTGAAAAGAACATCACCATTTATTACAAATTTATTTTCCTTGTTATAAAAAACAACATGTCCTGGTGCATGACCTGGTGTGAAATAAACATCCAATTCAATATCTCCAAAAACTAATTTCTCTCCACCTTTTAAAATAGTAGTTGGTTGTGGTGATACTTTATAACCTTGAAAACCATATAAATGGGCATAATTAGTAACAGCATTTAAAGTCTTTACATCTTCTTCATGTAAATAATAATCTAACTTAAAATTTTCTTGAACAAATGAATTACCCAAAACATGATCAATATGTGCATGCGTATTCAATAAAGCGCAAGGAATCAAATAATTATCATTTATAAAACTCAATAATTCATCTTCCTCTTCACGTTCATAACATCCTGGATCGATAATAACACAATTTTTTTTATCATCATAAACGATGTATGTATTTTCTTGAAACGGATTAAACGGAAAAACTTTAATATGCAGAGCCATTTTTTTATTTTTTGTTATGAAATTATGACAAAGTTAGGAGTATTTCCGAAAAAAGCTGTTATCATTTAAAGATTCAATACAAATCGTTCTCATAAGTAATTTATCTTTTCTCTTCACAACTTTTTTCTATCTTTACGGCATAAAAAAATTAAAATTATGAAATTTATCACTTTATTTTCCTTGGGATTAATCCTTTTTAGTTGTGGGACAAAGGTTCCTGTAACAAATCAATTAAAAGAAGAGTACGATTTGAATGAAAAAAATATGAAAATTGTTCAATTCTATACTTCTCAAACTATTATCCTTCAAAGAAGTAAAACTTCTGGTTCTCAAGGAGCTGAAGATGGAAAATTAGTTACTAGTAAAAATAGCGAACAAGATCGAATTATTATACCTTCAAATACAAAATGTGTTTTTGATAGTTATGGTTCAAATGGAGAAGTATTTATTCGTTTTGAAGTAGGAGTTGGAAAAACACTAAAATTTGCAGTAAGACAAGGTCAATCTTCTGGTAAATATTATTTAGTTGCTAATTGGAAACCAGATGTTGGAGGAGAAATTACCTATGGAAATGAAACGTATTTTGCAACTGCTGACAGCGGAACAGCTTATTTAATGGTTGTTCTTAAAAAATTGAATAAAACAAGAAGAAAAGACAGAGTTGTTAAAGGAATGAAAGTATAATTTAGATTAAGGCTGAGGTTAAGATTTAGGTTGAGGTAAAGGTTGAGGTAAAGATTAAGGTTGAAAAAAATAAAAAATGAGTATAGAACTTTCTGATCAAGAAATTCAACGTCGTGAGTCGTTGAAAAAATTGCGTGATTTGGGTATTAACCCGTATCCTGCTGATTTATATCCTGTAACTAGTTATGCATCTGATATAAAGAATAAGTTTGAGGATGGGAAGAAAGTGTGCATTGCAGGAAGATTAATGAGTCAACGTGTAATGGGTAAAGCTTCATTTGCTGAAATTTTAGATTCTACAGGACGTATTCAGGTATATTTTAATCGTGATGAAATTTGCCCGGGTGAAGACAAAACTTTATACAATGATGTTTTCAAAAAATTATTAGATCTTGGAGATTTCATTGGAATAAAAGGATATTTATTTACTACACAAGTTGGTGAAATATCTGTTCATGTTGAAGAATTTACATTATTAAGTAAATCTTTAAAACCACTTCCTTTACCCAAAACTGACAGCGAAGGTAAAGTTCACGATGCATTTACAGACCCGGAATTGAGATACCGTCAACGATACGCAGATTTAATAGTAAATCCGTATGTAAAAGAAACATTTATTAAACGTTCGAAAGTAATTTCAACTATGCGTAATTTCTTTGACGAGAAAGGATACATGGAAGTTGAAACTCCTATCTTACAACCAATTGCTGGTGGAGCTACAGCTCGTCCATTTATGACGCATCACAATGCATTAGATGTTCCTTTGTATTTAAGAGTTGC
>CANCQX010000089.1 GCA_947380375.1 Flavobacteriales bacterium | reverse complement strand
CTTCAAAATAGTAGTTAACTCCTCACGTTTCTTTGCATATCTAGCAACCGCTTTTTCTCTTTTGCGCTCACTCGCTTTCATTGATTCTTTAGCCATCTCTCCTTATTTTTTAATGAATGGGAAACCAAATGCATCTAATAATGCCTTACCTTCTTCATCACTTTCAGCTGTTGTAACAAAAGTAACATCCATTCCTAGGATTTTATTTACTTTATCGATATCAATCTCTGGAAAAATGATGTGCTCTTTAACTCCTAAGTTGAAGTTACCATGTCCATCAAAACCTTTTGAATTGATACCTTTAAAATCTCTAGTTCTTGGCAAAGCTACGGAAATAAATCGATCTAAAAAATCGTACATTCTATCACCACGCAAAGTAACCTTTGTTCCTATTGGCATTCCTTTTCTTAATTTGAAATTAGAGATATCTTTTTTAGACACAGTTTGTACTGCTTTTTGACCAGCAATTCTAGTTAAATCTAATACGGCATTATCTATCAATTTCTTATCAGCAACCGCATCACCCATTCCTTGGCTTAATACGATTTTTTGAAGTCTTGGTACTTTCATTACTGTTTTGTATCCAAACTTCTCAGTTAAACCAGAAATAATTTCCTGAGAATACTTTTCTTTAAGTCTTGGTGTGTAACTCATTACTTGATCTCCTCCCCTGATTTTTTAGAATAACGAACTAATTTACCTTTATCGTTCATTTTACGACCGATGCGAGTTGCAACACCGTTATGAACTACCATAAGATTGGAAATATGTATAGCAGCTTCACGCTCAACAATTCCACCCTGAGGATCTTTTGCACTTGGTTTAGTGTGACGTTTAATCATATTCACACCTTCCACAACTGCACGCAATTTTTTCTTGTCAATAGCAAGGATTTTACCTTCTTGACCTAATGATTCACCGCTTAAAACTTTAACGGAATCACCAACTTTAATATGTAACTTCTGTTGCATAACTTACTTTTTTTTAAAGTACTTCGGGAGCCAAAGATACAATTTTCATATAATTGTTCTCTCTTAACTCACGAGCTACAGGTCCAAAAATACGTGTTCCTCTGATCTCACCAGCTTGATTTAAAATAACGCAAGCATTATCATCAAATCTGATATAAGATCCGTCAGCACGACGAATTTCTTTTCTTGTTCTTACGATTACCGCCTTAGCTACCTGTCCTTTTTTAACGGCTCCAGAGGGCGTTGCACTTTTGATAGCTACGACAATTTTGTCTCCAACCGAAGCATAACGACGTTTTGTACCACCCAACACGCGGATGCACAAAACCTCTTTTGCTCCAGAATTATCAGCTACTGCTAGTCTTGATTCTTGTTGTATCATTACTACAAATTATTTTGCTCGTTCAATAACTTCTACTAGTCTCCAATTCTTTGACTTAGACATTGGTCTAGTCTCCATAATTTTCACTGTATCTCCTTCATGACAATCATTATTCTCGTCATGAGCTACAAATTTAGTAGTTTTTTTGACAAACTTACCATATTTAGGGTGTTTTACTTTTCTTTCTACTGAAACCACGATAGATTTATTCATCTTATCGCTAGCAACTATCCCTATACGTTCTTTTCTTAAATTACGCTTTTCCATATCAAGCTTATACTAAATTTAACAGACAATTAAGCCTGTAATTCACGTTTAGATAATTCAGTACTTAATCTTGCGACTATTTTTCGTACTTTTTGAATCTGTATTGGATTTTCCAATGGTGCAACACTATGAGTTAATTTTAACTTAGTTAATTGCTCTGAAAAATAAACTACACGACCCTTTAAATCTTCAACTGAAAGTTTTGTGATTTCTTGCATCTTCATAATATACTATTTTTCAGGTATAACATAATCGTTGCGGACAACGAATTTACATTTAACTGGCATCTTTTGAGCTGCCAAACGAAGAGCTTCTTTAGCTGTTTCGTAAGGAACACCATCCGCTTCGAAAATTATGCGGCCTGGTTTAACAACTGCTACCCAGTGACTTGGAGCTCCTTTTCCTTTACCCATACGTACCTCTGCAGGCTTAGACGTAACAGGTTTGTCAGGAAAAATTCTAATCCACACTTTACCTTCACGCTTCATGTATCTAGTAACGGCGATACGAGAAGCTTCAATTTGACGTGAAGTAATCCATGCTGGCTCCAAAGTTTTAAGTCCAAAAGATCCGAAAGCAACAGTACTACCTCTTTGAGCTAATCCTCTGTTTCTTCCCTTTTGTACTCTTCTAAATTTACTTCTTTTTGGCTGTAACATCTTTCGAAAATTTTACTGTCCTAAATTATTTTTTCTTTCTTTTATTCCCCATAGGTTTACGTCCTGGTCCAGCTCCTGGTTTCCCTGGAGTTGATGCAGACATTCCTATATTAGGAGAAAGGTCACGTTTTCCATACACCTCACCTTTGCATATCCACACTTTGATACCCAAACGGCCATAAGTTGTATGAGCTTCTGCAAGCGCATAATCAATGTCAGCTCTGAACGTATGTAACGGAGTACGTCCATCCTTGTACATCTCTGAACGAGCCATCTCTGCACCATTAACACGTCCGGAAATTTTGCATTTAATTCCTTCAGCACCCATACGCATTGTACTCGCAATAGACATTTTAATTGCTCTTCTAAAAGAGATACGAGCTTCAATTTGACGAGCGATACCATCTGCAACTAATCGAGCATCCAATTCTGGACGTTTAACCTCAAAAATATTGATTTGAATATCTTTTTTCGTTATTTTTTTTAACTCCTCTTTTAATTTATCAACTTCCTGTCCACCTTTACCAATAATCACACCTGGACGCGCTGTATTAATTGTTACAGTAACAAGTTTAAGCGTTCTTTCAATGATAATTTTTGCAATATTAGCTCTAGATAGACGTGCACTTAAATATTTACGGATTTGATCATCTTCTACAAGTTTATCCTTGTAATCATTTCCTCCATACCAATTTGACTCCCATCCGTGGATAAAGCCAAGTCTATTCCCTATTGGATTTGCTTTTTGTCCCATCTTATGCTAACTTAATTGCACCATCAATTGTAATGGTAACATGATTTGATCTTTTTCTAACTCTATGCGCTCTTCCTTGAGGAGCTGGTTGAATTCTTTTCAACATTGCACCACCACCAACTTCGATTGATTTAACAATTAAAGTTTCATCTTCTATGCTTTTATCTTCGTTTTTTTGTTCCCAGTTAGCTATTGCAGAACGCAATAACTTACCTAAACTAGTAGAAGCATTTTTAGAATTATGGTGTAAAATATTTAATGCTTTATTTACTTCAACTCCTCTTACAAGATCTGCGACTAATCTCATTTTTCTTGGAGCAATAGGAGAATCATTTAAACGAGCAAAAGCTAAAGTAGTCTTTTGTTCTTTTATATTCTCTGCTCTCAATCTTTTTCTAGCACCCATACTATTTGCTATTTAAGTTCTATCTTTTTTTATCTTTCTTGTTATTACCATGACCACGGAAGTTACGAGTTGGAGAAAATTCTCCTAATTTGTGACCAACCATGTTCTCAGTAGCAAATACAGGAATAAATTTATTCCCATTATGAACTGCGAATGTCAACCCAACAAAGTCAGGTGTAATAGTAGAAGCACGAGACCAAGTTTTGATCACTGCTTTATTTTCTGATGCTTTTGCATTATCAACTCTCAACATTAATTTATAATGTACGAAAGGAGGTTTTTTCAACGAACGACTCATATCCTAATTATTTTTTTCTTCTTGATACGATGAAATTATCTGAATATTTTTTCTTATCACGAGTTCTATAACCTTTAGAAGGAATAGAATTACGAGATCTTGGATGGCCTCCAGAACTTCTTCCTTCACCACCACCCATTGGGTGATCTACTGGATTCATCACAACACCACGAACACGTGGACGACGACCCAACCATCTAGATCTACCTGCTTTTCCAGATACAACTAAATTGTGTTCAGAATTAGATACTGATCCAATGGTAGCTCTACAAGTAGTTAAAATCAATCTGATTTCACCAGAAGGCATTTTAACAATTGCATATTTACCATCACGAGCGTTCAATTGTGCATAAGTACCTGCACCACGAGCAACTGCTCCACCTTTACCAGGTTTTAATTCAATATTATGAATTACTGTACCTAGAGGAATATCACTTAAAAAAAGTGTATTTCCAACATTTGGAGCTGCAGTTTTACCAGAAACAACTTTGTCACCAACTTTTAAACCGTCAGGAGCAACAATGTAACGTTTCTCACCGTCTGCATAGAATAATAAAGCGATACGAGCAGTTCTGTTAGGATCGTACTCGATAGAATTTACCGTAGCAGGTACATCTTCTTTATCACGTTTAAAATCAATAATACGGTATCTTTGTTTGTGACCACCTCCAATATAACGCATGGTCATTCTACCGTCATTATTTCGACCACCATTCTTACTGATACCAACTACTAAACTCTTTTCAGGAGTACTAGTAGTGATTTCTTTGTAATCACTGTTGATCTTGTGTCTTTGCCCTGGAGTAGTAGGCTTGAATTTTTTAAGACTCATCTTTTTGAACTACTTAAAAATTAGTAAACAAATCAATCGTTTCTCCATCTGCAATTGTCACAACTGCCTTTTTCCAAGGGTTGTTTGGTTGCTCAACGATACCTCTATTAGTGTATTTCACTGAGGATTTTCCACCGCCATATGTCATTGTACGAACTTCAGTTACATGAACTGAGTACAGTTTCTCGACAGCATTTTTTATTTCAATTTTGTTAGCCTTTTTATCAACTGAAAAAGTAAAACGGTTGAATTTTTCACCTGCCGCTGTTGCTTTTTCTGAAATGATAGGCTTTTTGATAATTACTTTCATTCCAATTAGTTTAAGATCTTTTCGATAACTTCAATTGAACTCTCAGCCATAACAATTTTTTTAGCGTTCAGTACATCAAATGTATTTACTGAATCAGCTGTTACAACTTTAATTCTTCCTAGGTTACGAGATGACCAATAAACATTGTCATTTTGAGAACCTAATATCAATAAAACTTTTTCATTCTCTAGTTTTAAACCAGCTAATAAAGCTTTAAATTCTTGTGTCTTTGGAGACGCCATTTGTAAATCTTCTAAAACAAGAATCGATTCCGATTTCATTTTATAAGCAAATGCAGATTTTCTAGCTAAACGTTTTAATTTAACGTTTAATTTGAAATGGTAATTTCTTGGACGAGGTCCAAAGATACGACCACCACCTACTCTAGTTCCAGATTTGATATTACCAACACGTGCACCACCGGTACCTTTTTGTTTTTTAATCTTTCTACTAGATCCTGCTATTTCAGCTCTCTCTTTAGCTTTGTGCGTACCTTGGCGACGATTTGCCAAATGTTGCTTAACATCTAAATAAATTGCATGATCATTTGGTTCAATACCAAAAATAGCATCTGAAAGAGTTACTTTCTTAGAAGTAGCTTTTCCTTTTGAGTCAAATACTGTTACTTCCATTAATTCTGAATTATTACGGTTGAACCTTTAGCTCCAGGAATTGATCCTTTCACTACTATCAAATTCTTGTCAGTTAATACTTTTAGAATTTGAAGATTCTCAATCATCACTCGAACATTTCCTGTTTGTCCCGCCATACGCATTCCTTTGAATACACGAGCAGGATAAGAAGCAGCTCCGATAGAACCAGGAGCACGCAAACGATTGTGTTGACCGTGAGTTGCTTGACCAACTCCACCAAAACCATGACGTTTTACTACCCCTTGAAACCCTTTTCCTTTTGAAGTACCAACAACTGCAACGAATGCACCTTCCTCGAAGATACTAACATCCACTACATCACCAAGATTTAAATCTGCAAATCCTTTAAATTCAGCTAACTTCGCTTTAGGCGTAGTTGTTGCTTTTTTAAAGTGACCTTTCAATGCATTAGGAGTGTTTTTTTCTTTACGCTCTCCGTAACCCAATTGAATTGCTTCGTAACCATCTCGGTCTTGTGTTTTAACCTGAGTTACAACACAAGGACCAGCCTCTATCACTGTGCATGGTGTAGCCTTACCCTCGGCACTGTAGATGCTAGTCATTCCAACTTTTCTACCAATTATTCCCGGCATACTTTATTTATTAATTAAACTTTAATTTCTACGTCAACTCCACTAGGAAGTTCTAATCTCATCAATGCATCAACTGTTTTAGAAGATGAACTGTAAATGTCTAAAAGACGTTTGTAAGAGCATAATTGAAATTGCTCACGTGCTTTTTTCATTACGTGTGGAGATCTTAATACTGTGTAAATTCTCTTGTGAGTTGGTAATGGAATTGGTCCACTAACTACTGCACCTGTAGCTTTTACAGTTTTTACGATTTTTTCAGCAGATTTATCTACCAAATTATGATCGTAAGATTTTAATTTAATTCTTATTCTTTGGCTCATTATAAAACTATTAAGCGTTGACTTTTCCTTGAACTTTAGCAATTATTGCATCAGCAACATTTCTTGGTGCTTCTGTAAAGTGCGAGAACTCCATACTTGAAGTAGCACGTCCAGATGTGATTGTTCTCAATTGAGTAACATATCCAAACATTTCAGATAAAGGTACATCAGCTTTAACAACTTTAGAACCTGCTCTATCATCCATACCTCTCATCAATCCACGACGACGGTTCAAATCACCTACTACATCACCCATGTTAATCTCTGGTGTTACCACCTCTAATTTCATGATAGGCTCAAGTAAAACTGGTTTACATTTTTTAAGTGCATCACGGTAAGCCATTCTAGCACAAACTTCGAATGATAATGCATCTGAATCGACATCATGGTATGAACCATCAAGTAATGTTACTTTCATAGAGTCAACAACGTATCCAGCTAATACTCCATTTTTCATAGAATCTCTAAAGCCTTTCTCAACTGAAGGTACGTATTCTCTAGGAACATTTCCACCTTTAACGGCATTAATAAATTCTAATCCAGATTTTTCAGGATTGTCTTGAGGCTCAATTCTAACTAAAATGTCAGCAAATTTACCACGTCCACCAGATTGTTTTTTATAAGCTTCACGGTGTTCAATAGAACCTGTAATTGCTTCTCTATAAGAAACTTGAGGTGCACCTTGGTTTACTTCAACTTTAAATTCACGTTTTAAACGATCGATAATGATTTCTAAGTGTAATTCACCCATACCACTAATGATTGTTTGTCCAGAATCTTCATCAGTATTTACTCTAAACGTTGGGTCTTCCTCTGATAATTTATTTAAACCAATAGATAATCTATCTGTATCTGCTTGAGTTTTAGGCTCAATTGCTAATCCAATAACTGGATCAGGGAAGTTCATAGATTCAAGAATGATTTGATTTTTTTCATCACATAAAGTATCTCCTGTACGGATATCTTTAAACCCTACAACTGCACCAATATCACCAGCACCAAGTTCTTCCACTTGATTTTGTTTATTAGCATGCATTTGGAAGATACGAGAAATACGTTCTTTGTTGTCAGATCTAGTATTGAATACATAAGATCCTGCTTGTAAGTTTCCAGAGTAAGCACGGATAAAACATAAACGACCTACGAAAGGATCTGTTGCAATTTTGAAAGCTAAAGCTGCGAATGGTTCATCATAAGAAGGTTGACGAGTTACCTCTTCACCTGTTTTAGGATTGATTCCAGTAATTCCTTCAACATCCATTGGAGAAGGTAAAATTTCCATTACCATATCCAACATCGCTTGAACTCCTTTATTTTTAAAAGCAGAACCACACATCATAGGAACAACTTTCCCTGCGATTGTAGCCGCTCTTAAAGCGTCAAGAATTTCTCTTTCTGTTAAAGAATTTGGATCTTCAAAATATTTCTCCATTAAAGTATCATCGAATTCAGCAACTGCCTCCAATAATTCTTCACGTAATTGTTTAGCTTCATCTAAAATATCAGCTGGAATTTCAATTTCCTTGAAAGTCATACCCATATCATGCTCATTCCAAACGATTCCTTTGAAATTAATCAAATCGACAACACCTTGGAAATTATCTTCAGCACCAATATTTAATTGAAGAGGTAATGCGTGACTACCTAACATTTCTCTAACTTGCTTACATACAGCTAAAAAATCAGCTCCTGAACGGTCCATTTTATTAACAAAACCAATTCTTGGAACATTATAATTATTAGCTAAACGCCAGTTTGTTTCAGATTGAGGCTCAACACCATCAACAGCTGAAAACAAAAACACTAAACCATCAAGAACACGTAAAGAACGGTTAACCTCAACAGTAAAATCAACGTGTCCAGGAGTATCAATGATATTCATATGATATTCCTGATTACGATATTGCCATTTTAAAGTAGTAGCAGCAGAAGTAATTGTAATACCTCTTTCTTGTTCTTGCTCCATCCAATCCATAGTAGCACCACCATCATGAACTTCACCAATTTTATGGTTTACTCCACCATAATAAAGAATACGTTCAGTTGTTGTAGTTTTACCAGCATCAATATGTGCAGCAATACCAATATTTCTTGTAAATTTAAGATCTCTAGCCATTACTATTAAAATCTAAAGTGTGAGAATGCTTTGTTTGCCTCAGCCATTCTTAAAGTATCTTCTTTTTTCTTGTAAGCAGCACCTTCTTCTTTCGAAGCAGCGATTAATTCAGCAGCTAATCTGTTAGCCATTGTTTTCTCATTACGCTTACGTGAATAACCAATCATCCATTTCATAGCTAAAGACTGTTTTCTGTCTTCACGAACTGGAGTTGGGATTTGGAAAGTCGCTCCTCCAACACGACGGCTTCTAACCTCTACGCTTGGAGTTACATTTTCTAAACCTTTTTTAAATATGTCTAAACCTGCAGTATCTTCAATTTTTGACTCGATAATATCAATCGCGTCATAAAAGATTTTGAATGCTAAAGTTTTCTTCCCGTCGAACATTAAGTTATTTACAAACTTAGTCACTAGAACCTCGTTAAAACGCGGATCTGGAAGGATGGTAATCTTCTTGGCTTTTCTTCTTCTCATCTTGTGAAAGCTTTAAAATTATTTCTGTTTAGGTCTCTTAGTTCCATACTTCGAGCGACGCTGTGTTCTTCCTTCAACACCTGCAGTATCTTCAGCTCCTCGTACGATATGGTATCTTACCCCAGGAAGATCTTTTACTCTTCCTCCACGTACAAGCACTAAAGAATGCTCTTGTAAATTATGACCCTCACCACCGATGTATGCGTTCACCTCTTTACCATTGGTGAGACGTACCCTAGCTACCTTACGCATAGCTGAGTTCGGTTTCTTAGGAGTAGTGGTGTAAACTCTTACACATACCCCTTTACGCTGTGGACAAGAATCAAGTGCTGCTGACTTGCTCTTTTTAACCACTGCAGTTCTGCCTTTGCGTACTAACTGTTGAATAGTTGGCATATAAACCTATTAACTTTTGTGAATAATATAACACTCCAAAACACTTTTTGGAACTACAAAGATAGCACTTAAATTTTAAAATCCTAAGTATTAGCTAAAAAAAGCTATTTTTTCACAATTAAATGTGTGTATCTTTTTAAAATCAAAAATCTAATTCGCTAAATTTTTAACTTTCCTTCTTAATAAAGGATTTGGTCTATATCGATCTTCTCCATATTCGTGAAATAAATTTTCAAGTTTTAAAAGAATTACATCTAAACCAATTTCATCAGCCCAATCAAAAAGTCCCTTTGGATAGTTAACACCTTTAACCATTGCTAAATCAATCGCTTCTCTTGTAGCTATATTCATAAACAAAGCATCGTAGGCTTCATTAATTAGCATCGCAATTATTCTATCAAATATTTGCTTACCTAAAACGATGTCCTTGTTTGGTAATGGTAAAGATGCGCCTTCTGAATAGTCATAATATCCTCTTTTTGACTTTCTACCTAAGTAACCAGCTTCTGAATGTCTCTTTTGTGTGAATGATGGTTTAAATCTAGGATCAAAATAAAAACTTGAGAAAACAGACTCTGTTACTGCATAATTGACATCATTCCCAATATAGTCCATTAAAGTAAATGGTCCCATTTTGAAACCACCAATTTCGGTCATAGCCCAGTCGATTGTTGCAAAATCCGCTATCCCTTCTTCATAAATTCTTAAGGCCTCACCATAAAAAGGTCTAGCAACTCTATTAACAATGAAACCAGGAGTATCTTTTACAACAACTGATGTTTTACCCCAACTATCAATTAAAGATTTAGAAAAATTTAGTGTAAATTCAGAAGTCTGAATGGATGGTATTATCTCAACCAATGGCATCAAAGGTGCAGGGTTAAAAAAATGAATTCCAATTATCCTGTCGGAAAATCTTAGAACAGAACCAATTGAAGCAATGGATAAAGAAGATGTGTTTGATGCTAATATACATTCTTCAGAAACGACTTTTTCAATGTCCCTAAATACATTGTGTTTTGCATCAATATTTTCTACAATCGCCTCTATTACAACTCTACAATTTGAAAATGAATCTATACTTGAGCTGTAACTAATTTTATTCGAAACTTCAACAAGTTTCTCATTTGTCATCATACCTTTCTCTACTAAACGAGTAAAAATAGATTGAAAATTAGATTTTGCTTTAATTAATGCAGCTTCATTAACGTCGACCAAAACAACTCGATGACCAACCTGAGCAGCAACTTGAGCAATACCTTCTCCCATTGTTCCAGCCCCTAAAACACCAATTTTTGAATTATTCATATTTTTCAATTAAAGATTAGAACTAATATTTAAAAATTATTTCCCAATAAATATTGGTTTGCGTTTTTCTACAAAAGCATTAACACCCTCTTTGAAATCATAGGTATTTCCAGCTTCAGTTTGCAAATCTTTCTCAACCACAAGTTGTTGTGTTAGATTATTACCAAAACTTTGGTTAACTGCTTTTTTTGTCAATCCTAAACCTTTAGTTGGCATTAAAGCAAGCTTTTGAACAAAAATCGAAACTTCAGATTCAAAAAGATCATCCTCTACAACTTTATAAATCATATTCATTCTTTCAGCCTCTTCAGCAGAAATCTTATCACCTGTCATCATTAATGCTAAAGCTTTTTGAACACCTATAATTCGAGGTAAAAAAAAAGTACCGCCAGAATCAGGAATTAAACCAATCTTTGAGAATGCTTGAATAAAACTTGCAGATTTTTTAGCTATTGTGATGTCACAAGCTAAAGCAATATTCGCTCCGGCACCAGCAGCGACACCATTTACAGCAGCGACAATAGGCTTTTCAATATTTCTAATCCTTTCAATAATAGGATTATAGTGTTTTTCTACAATATGACTTAATTCTGGACCATCAGGATCAATTGCCTCCGATAAATCCTGACCAGCACAAAAAGCTTTCCCTTGTCCAGTAATTAAAATAACTCTAACTTCATCATTTATTTCACATTCATCAAGTGCATCTTGAAATGCTAAAGCCATATTTTTATTAAATGAATTAAAGACTTCAGGTCGATTTAATCGAAGTTCACATACACCATTAATTAACGATTTAATTATTTCCATTTTTCAAGTATTTTATAAAATTTGACTTACTAGCAAAAGTAATTTTTTAAGATTAAAATCCTACCAACTTTATGAATAAAGGTTTTAGTTTACGAAAATTATTTTAAACTTCTAAAAAATCAGCTAAAATATCAATTACACTTTCAGATGATTCAATATGAGACATATGGCCACAATCTTTCAATAATTCAAACTGAACATTTAATCCATTGATTTCTTCTAACATTTTTGATTTTGGAACAACTGAATCTAAATCACCTTGAATAATTAAAAAATCTTTGTTGTTATCTGTTACTAATTTTTTAAAATTCTGACGATTCCTCATGGCTAATGAAGCATAAGAAATAGCATGTTTATTAATATTTAAAGCTTCTTTAATTAGATTGTCAATTTCATTTTTATGAGTGACTTGATTTAAAAATAAACCATTTATAGCAGTTTGAATAAATAATTTTTTATTCTTAAATACAACATCTACAATTCTTAATCTTTCCTTTTTCTTGAGATCTGAATCTTCCCAAAAATTTGAATTCATCAACACAACATTAGAACAACCAAAATTTAAATTTGAAATCGAATAATAAGGATTCATCTCTTTTAAATCAAGGGCAACATATCCACCCATAGAATGACCAACAATAGAAAATTCATGAATATCAAGATGAACCAATAGCTCTTTAACTTTCAATGCCATAAATTTAATAGATGGTATTCCTTCATCTTCATTTAATGATGAACCATGACCAGGAAGATCTACTAAAATCGCTTTAATTTTTAATGATTTAAGATTTAAATATTCCCACATAGAATGAGATTCTAAAAAACCGTGTAAAAAAACAACAGTATGCCCATTTCCGAACATCCTGTAATTCAAAATCTTATCAGACATTCTATTAAAGATTCATAAGTGACTCTATTTCATCTAATTCTAAAGGAATATCTTTCATCAAATTAAAAGGAGCTCCACTTTTTTGAACAACTAAATCATCTTCCAATCTTATACCTAAATTTTCTTCAGGAATATAGATTCCTGGCTCACATGTGAAAACCATACCTGCTTGCATAGGAGCATTTAGTATTCCGACATCATGTGTATCTAAACCAATATAATGTGATGTTCCATGCATAAAATATTTTTTGTACGCAGGCCAATCTGGATCTTGATTTTTAATATCAGTTTTATCTATCAAACCTAAATGAAGAAGTTGTTTTTCCATTATTAAACCAACCTCTTTATGATATTCGGAAATAATAGTGCCGGGAACTAATAATTTTTCAGCTTCTTTTTTCACGTGTAAAACAGAATTATACACTGACTTCTGACGTTCATTAAATCGCCCATTTACAGGGATACATCTAGTTAAATCAGAAGAATAGTTTGCGTATTCAGCAGCAACATCTAAAAGTATAACATCTCCACTCTTACATTCTTTATTGTTTTCAATATAGTGTAAAACACAAGCATTAGCTCCTGAAGCTATAATTGGTGTATAAGCAAAACCCTTTGAACGATTTTTCAAAAATTCATGCGCTAACTCAGCTTCTAAATCAAACTCCCAAACTCCTGGCTTAGTAAATGATAATAATCTTCGAAATCCTGACTCAGTAATTTTACAGGCTTTTTGCATTAATTCAATTTCTATAGTGTCTTTAATTGACCTAAGGACATGCAATAATGGAGCACTCTTTTTAACACTGTGAGATGGATACTCAGCTTTAACTTTCTTAATAAATCTATCTTCCCTTGTTTGAACTTCACTGCAAGCCCTAAGGTGCTCATTAGTATTCAAGTAGATAGTTTCAGCCTCAGCCATCATTTGATTAAAGATAGTTGGGAATTGATCTAGCCAATAAACCGTTTTAATTCCAGAAACTTCAAATGCATCTTCTTTTGTAAGCTTAGCTCCTTCCCAAACTGCTATATGTTCATTTGTTTCACGAATAAATAAGACTTCTCTGTGTTTCTCATTTGAACAAGAAGGAAAAATAACTAATATACTTTCTTCTTGATCAACCCCTGAAAGGTAAAAAATGTCTCTATGTTGTTGAAAAGGCATTGTACTATCCGCACTGATTGGAAAGACATCATTAGAATTAAAAACCGCTAGTGACTTATCGATCAATTTAGAAGAAAAATTAACTCTGTTTTTAATAAACAACTGATTATCAATTTTATCGTATTTCATAATGTTTAAATTCTTGATTTTAAAGTATGAAATTAATAAAAAACACTATCAAATCACCTCTTAATACTTTAATGAAGAATAATTTAAATGAACGTAAATAGAATACGTACATCATATAGATCTTTGTATTATTAAATTAAAAAGATAGATTATGAAATTTGACAATATATCAGTAAATAAAATTGTATTCGAAACGGGTAACCAAGATGTTTCTGTAAATGCTAATATTCAGAAAGGAAACTTATCATATGAATCT
>CANCQX010000088.1 GCA_947380375.1 Flavobacteriales bacterium | reverse complement strand
AAACAAAATTGGGAAGGAATAGAAGCTTGGATATTCCCTAAATTGAAGAGTATTTATACAGTAAATGATTCTATAGCCAAATTGTATTCTGAAAAATACAAGAAAGAAATAAAAGTCGTTCGAAACATTTCAAATACATGGAGACCAGTCAATTTAAAATCAAAAAAAGAATTAAGTTTACCCGAAGATAAAAAAATTATCATCATTCAAGGAGCTGGTATAAACATTGACCGAGGGGCTGAAGAAGCTGTCGAATCGATGAAAAAAATTGAAAATGCTGTATTAATAATTGTTGGAGACGGGGATGTTGTATCTCAATTAAAAAGTTATGTTTATGATAATCAATTAGATTCAAAAGTGCTTTTTTTTGATAAACGACCATATCAAGAAATGATGAATTATACTTTTCATGCCGATTTGGGATTAACTTTGGATAAACCTACAAATATCAATTATCGCTTCTCATTGCCAAATAAAGTATTCGATTATATCCATGCGGAAACACCAATTTTATCAACGGATTTAGTAGAAATAGCTTCAATTTTAAAAAAATACCATGTTGGAGAAATTATTTCTGATTTTACACCTTCAAATTTAGCACTACAAATTAGCTCACTTTTAGAAAATGAAGAACGGTTATCAGAATTAAAACTCAATTGCAAGAAAGCAAAAGAAACACTAAATTGGGAAACTGAAACTGAAATTTTAAAAGAAATATATCCAGCGATTGAAGATTAAAAAAATACATATTGTTGCTTTTGATGTACCTTATCCAGCAGATTATGGAGGTGTAATAGATATTTACTACCGCATAAAAGCTTTGCATCAACTTGGTTTCAAAATTATTCTACATTGTTTTGATTATGGAAGAGGGGATCAACCTCATCTTTCAGAAATAACAGAAGAAATAAATTATTACTCCCGTAAAAAAACGGTTTTAAATGCTTTTAATAAGCGTCCTTTCATTGTTGCTTCAAGAAGGTCAAAAGAATTATTGAAACGACTTTTAGAAGATAATGAACCAATATTATTTGAAGGTATTCATACTACTTGGTTTTTAGAAAACAAAGAAATTCAAAAAAGAGTCACATTTGTAAGAACCCATAATATTGAACACGAATATTATACTGCACTAGCCAAAAATGCAACTTATCTAAAACGATTTTATTTTCAACGAGAAGCAAAAAAATTAAAGAAATATGAATCAATTTTAAAGTTTTCGAAAAAGATACTTTGTATCCGAGAAGGAGATTTAATTCATTTTAGCCAATACTCTCAAAACACGGTAATACTTCCTGCATCATTACCAGAAATAGAACAAAAAGGATTTATATTAACCGAAGAATTTGCACTTTTCAATGGGAAGTTATCTGTATCTGAAAATGAAAATGCTGCAATTTGGATAATCGAGAATATTTGGGTAAAAGAAGAAAATCTGATGCCTCTAAAAATTGCAGGCATGAATCCTTCCGAAAAATTAATAGCTCTTGCCAAAAAAAATGGAATAACTTTAATTTCCAATCCTTCTAAAGTAGAAATGGATTTATTACAATCGAAAGCAAGGGTTCATGTTTTAGTAAGTGATCAGTCAACTGGCGTAAAATTAAAACTTCTTTCAGCACTTCAAAATTCAGGACATGTTCTTACAAATTCAACCATTATTGAAGGAACTAATCTAAAAGACGTTTCTACTATTTGTAATTCACCTCAAGAATTTATTGAAAAAATAAAACTTTATAAAAACAAAGAATTAGATATAAATGAGTTTAATAAACGCGTTCAATTTTTGAAAGCAAATTTCAATACCGTTGAAAATTGTAAATTATTTATTTCTTAGAAAATCTAATTTAGATTGGTAATTAAAACTCATTCTTCCATTTTAAACTGTTCTTTTAGCTCTTTTAAATTAATCATACTAAAAATAAAAAGAGAAAAAGTTCCCAAAAGCAATTCTATAACTAAATTCAAATAACTGAAATTTAAACTTTGGAAAAAATAAAATATAGTAATTATAGATAGAACATAAAGTACATAAGGGTATACTCTCTTTACTGAAAACTCAAAATTGAACATTCGTGAACAATATATAAACTGAACCATTCCTATAAATGTTTGGGTAGTAAAAGCAGCAATCGCGGCACCTTCTGCACCTAATGATTGAATTAAAAAGAAATTCATACTCAGATTAACAAGAATTGCCAAAGCGGAATAAAATATCAGTATTTTCAGACTACCTTGAGCAGTCAATAATGTGCCAAAAATAAGACTGAAACACATTCCTATGAAACTCAACATTAACCATTGGAAACTCGGTAATGATTCTTTGATGTTATGCTGATAAATTAATCTAATGATGAATTCACTATTAAAATAACAAAAGGCAACTATTAATAGTGAACCTCCGATTAACAAATTAGCACCCGTTTTCAAAAGAGGTAAAATAGATTTTTGGGTTCGAAATAATTTTGAAAATAAAGGAAAAAGTAAATTTGAGAAAATCATTCCAAATAAAAAAAATGCATCTAATAATCTAAATCCTTGAGCATAAATTCCTGCCTCGTGCTTTCCATTTGTATGTATCCGCTCTAAGATTATAGAGTCACTCCTCGTATAAATCATCATCAAAAGTATTAACAAAGCATAAGGTAAACTTTTTTTTACGATTGCTTTTGAAAATGTCCAATGCCAAGAAAATTGAGGAATGCCAATTTGTTTCAATAAAACCATAAAGGCAATTATAGCAGTTAAACCATAACAAAGTGTTTGTATCCAAATGAACCATTCAATTTTGAATTCTGAGGTAGAAAGTAAAATAGCACCACAAAGAAAAATTAATAATAAACGATCTAAAATTGAAATAAAGGCTTCGGTTTTAAAAAATAAAAAACCTGAAAAATGACTCCTAAAATAAGCTATTAATGTTACTAAAAACTGGTTGATAATTAAGAACCCAAGTAATGAAAACTCTCTACTTCCATACCCAATTATTGCTCCTAATACCAAAGTGGTAATTGAATAAAATAAAAATAAAAATAATCGAAATGATAATAATTTACCCATATACCTCGAAACAATATGAGGATATTGTGCAATATTTTTTACGGTAAAATTATTGATTCCTAAATCCATTAAGATATTAAATAAGAAGGAAACATTTAGCAAAGTGAAATACAAACCATATTCCTCAGCTCCTACCCTATTTTGAATGGTGGCATCTATTCCAAAAATAGAAAATGGTTTCACCAAAAGGTTCAAAAAAACCATTAATACTAAATTCAGAATAAACTTTTTTTGCACTTTAAATTGTTTTGAATATCTCTTTAATTCAACTAGATTATTTTCCTAATCAGAACTCAACTAATTTGCAATAAAGATAAAGTTTTGGCTGATATGTTTCTTGTTATCATAAGAAACCAATTCATTTTCTTTTACTATGAATATTTTATAAGAAAGGGAACTGAGTAATTCAAAACAATTTATTCGATTTTGATTATCCCATAGTTCGGCATATACAATTGGATGATCTCTTTTTAATATTTCTTTAGCACCTTTCAGTGCAAAATACTCAAAATTTTCAACGTCAATTTTAACTCCTTGGATTTTTTCAACTTTTAAAATTGAATCCAATGTTTCTAATTGCACTTCAAATTCTTCTCCAATATTCCATTCAGTAATTGACTCATGTTTTACGTGACTCAAACCTTGCATCTTTGTTTTTCCATTTTGAGGTAAAATCATTTTCACAATTCCAGCAGTCTCACCTACTGCAATTTCATGCAATTTCACTAATTTTAAATTGAATTTTACGATTATCTTTTTTAAAACAGAAATATTTGAGGGAATTGGTTCAAATGAATGAATGGTAGTATTTGGTAATTGACGACCAAGATGAGCAGTCATAATTCCAATATTTGCACCAACATCCAAAACAGAGCCTTCACCGTCCTTTAACAAAGAGAGAAAATGGAAAAAATCTTTTTCGTTCGAATCATTTCTTAAAGTTCGAATTTTAAATAACGAAAAAACGTATAAATAGAATTGAAATCCTAAAACTTTTTGCAATATATATTTAGCCGTGTTTTTCACCATTTTTATTAACGAAGTAAAAATAGAAAAATTGTATGAAGAAACGGTAAAATTGAGTTTAGATGTTATTTTACTTTATTTTAAAAAAAGTGCACACTAAATATAATCGAGGATTAGATATGAGTCTTTTATAAGATAACTCTAAGAAACTCTGTGGTTAAAAGGTCTCATTTCACTAAAAAAATGTAAATTCGCGAATCTTAAAAAATAAATACCTATGCTAGAGATTCAACGTATTCGTAATGAGAAAGATGCTGTAATTACAGGATTGAAAAAAAGAAATATTGACGCTACAGAAACTGTAGAATCTTTATTATCTATTGATCAAAAATGGAGAAATTCTAAAACTGAATTGGAGTCGATTTCAGCAGAATTGAATCTTTTAGCAAAAGAAATTGGAGATTTATTCAAACAAGGTAAGCAAGATGAAGCAAATACTTCTAAAGCTAAAACAGCTACTTTAAAAGAAAAAGAGGCTTTATTAAAGGCGGAAGTAGATGGTTTTGATACTGAAATTATTCAGTTATTATACCAATTACCAAATGTTCCAAATGATATTGTACCTGCAGGTAAAAGCGAACTAGACAATATTACAGTTGAGGAAGTTGGTTCAAAAAGAGAATTTGATTTTACAGCTGTCCCACATTGGGATTTAGCGAAAAAATACGATTTAATTGATTTCGAATTAGGGGTTAAAATTACAGGTGCTGGTTTTCCAGTTTACAAAGGAAAAGGTGCGAAATTACAACGTGCATTAATCTCATTTTTCTTGGAAGAAGCCGAAAAAGCGGGTTACCAAGAGTTTATTCCACCATTGGTTGTAAATGAAGCAAGTGGATATGGAACTGGTCAACTTCCTGATAAAGAAGGACAAATGTATTACATCAATGAGGATGATTTATATTTAATTCCTACAGCTGAGGTTCCATTGACAAATATTTACAGAGATGTTATTCTTCCATCAGAAGATTTCTCTATAAAAATGACAGGTTACACTCCTTGTTTCCGTCGTGAAGCTGGTTCTTATGGAAAAGATGTAAGAGGTTTAAATCGTTTGCACCAATTCGACAAAGTAGAAATCGTTCGTATTGAACATCCTTCTAATTCTGAAAAGGCTTTGATTGAAATGATTGACCACGTGAAAGGTTTACTTGAAAAATTGGGTTTACACTATAGAATTTTACGTTTATGTGGTGGCGATACAGGATTTGCTTCTGCTTTAACATATGATTTTGAGGTATATTCTGCAGCTCAAGAAAAATGGTTGGAAGTGAGTTCAGTTTCTCGTTTCGACACATTCCAATCTACTCGTTTGAAATTACGTTTCAAAACAAATGATAAGAAAACGCAATTATGTCACACATTAAATGGTAGTGCTTTGGCTTTACCTAGAATTGTGGCTTCATTAATGGAAAATCACCAAACTCCTGATGGAATTGTTATTCCTGATGCTTTGAGAAAATATACTGGGTTTGATATTATTGATTAATTAGACTAAGAGATTCAAGACTTTAAGACAAAAGACTAAGATGAAATAATCTTGTAGTCTTTTGTCTTGAATCTTATAATACATTATTTTTTCACTTTACAACAAGTCGGTAGTTTATCAAATCCTACTTTACTTGCCTTTATTTCATCTGCATCGTAACCTATTTCAGCTATTTTCTCTTTTATTTGTTGTGGTGTAATCACTTCCGTTTTGTATTTCACAGTTACTTTTTTTGTTTTATCGTTTAACTCTGCAAATACGACTCCTTTGGTGTAATTTAAACCGCCTTCTATTCTTTCTTTACAATGTTCACATATTGCAGAGGTTTGAATGACAATTGTTTCTGTTTTTTTATTCTTTGCTACTTCTTGTGCATTAGAATAATACATTGTAAAAATGCTTGCTAAAATCAATAGGTACTTTTTCATCTTTTAAAGTTATTTAATTATTTTTCGTTTGATACTATATTTAAATCCTGCATATACATTGATTCCCATAATTGGTCCCCAAATACGAGTTGCGTCAAAATTTGATCCAAAAGGATTTGATGCATCAATAATCGGACTTTTTTGCTTGTAATTTGCTAAATTTTCTCCTCCTAAATAAAATTCCCATTTTTTGTAGACGTGAATAATTTGAGCATTTATCATAGGATAAACATTACTAACATTTTTGGTTGTTAAACTTCCGTCTCCTATTCTTGTAACAGGTAATCTTGATTGTCCAAAAACAGTACAAGTTGCATCATATTCCCATCGTTTGTTTCTTGTTTTATAGGCTAAATTGATAAATGCTCTGTGCTTTGGAAGCATAACTTGCTGTTGTACAATCCCACCGTATCTTGTTCTAACATCTAAAAATTTATATGCCAAACGAATATCGAAATTTTTCAACGGAGAGAAACTAAACTCTGTCTGGAAACTATTTGAAAATGATCGTCCTTGTAAATTTTTAAAAACGATACTATTCACTAATGAATCTCTATCCACAACTAGTTGATTTGTAAATTCGGTATGATAAATATCTAAAACAAAGGATGCTTTTCGAGTAAATAATTTGAATTCTTGTACCAACGAACCTCCAAAATTCCAAGAAATTTCAGGCTGTAATTTTTGAGTAACTAGCCAAGACCTTGATGTAGCTAATAAAGAAATATTATCCATCATAAAATTAGGTACTCTCCATCCTTTTCCTGCTGTAAAACGTAAATCAGTTGTTTCTGTTAAAGTATATTTTGAATGAAATCGCGGAGAAAACTGCCAACCAAATAGATTGTGATAATCAATTCTAGCTCCTAAAACACTAGTTAATCGCATCCCAATGTTCGTATATTCTCCAAATACTCCTGGAACAATTTCTATTCGATCATTTTTAAGTGGATTGACTTTATTTGAATCCAAATGTTGGAGCATATCGATATAAACTAAACTAACTCCAGATTTAATTTTATGGTTTGTATTATTAATTATCCCATCAAAAATAGCATTAACATACCCTCTCTTTTCTTCACCAACAAAAGATCGATGCCCAAATTTAGCATCCACAGTTTGATATTTGAAATTGTAAACTACCCCTATTGAAGTATAAGGCTTTTTTTCAAAAATAAAACCTGTTTTAGCAAATACATCGATGTGTTTTGAATGCATTTGAACACCATAAATATTTGGAGTGCTATTTACATTAAACCCATTTTGACCTCCGAATTTATTATCCATATAAGCGTTCACTCCAAATTGAGATTCAAATTTTTTGCCTCTATAGCTCCAACGATTTAAGAAAGCATTGTTATTTCCTTTTGGAATATCTCGAAATCCATCCTTGTTATTATCCATTTCACCAAACATACCGGATGAATGAGCCATCCAACCAGTGCTCCACTTTTCATTTAATTTATGGCCTGCATTTAAATTAGTTTCTACTCTACCAAATCGATTGATATACGTATTGACAAACAATCGCTCCATTTCTAATGGCTTTTTCAATTCTAAATTAACCAATCCAGCCATTGATTCATAGCCATTTACAATATTTCCTGCACCTTTCGTTATCTGTATGGATTCAATCCAAGTGCCTGATATAGAGTTTAATCCAAAAGAACTTTCTAAACCTCGTAAATAAGGTATGTTCTCCATCTGAATTTGAGTATATACCCCATCAATCCCCATCATTTGAATCTTTTTTGCTCCTGAAACAGCATCTGTAATATTGACATCCACTGAAGCATTTGTTTCAAATGATTCTGATAAATTACAACAAGCTGCCTTCCTTAATTCTCCTGAAGATAGATTTTCAATTTGAAGTGTTTTCATCCTAGAAATGGAATGTGTTTCACGTTTAACACCAACAACGACTTCATTTAGTACATTTTCTGGGTATAAAACAATTTCTAAAGAAATGAATCGATCTTTCTTATCAACGATTAAAGTGTCAGATATATAACCAATTGCAGAAATAATCATTGTATCAGGAAGATTTTTTGGAAGTATAACTTCGAATTTACCTTCAATATCTGTTTCAGTTCCTGATGTATCAGAAAGAAAAATCAATCTTGCTCCAACTATTACATCCTTATTTGTCGTATTAGAACCATAAACAATTCCTTTCATTTGAGAAAAGGCAGTATTTTTCATTCCTAAAATGAAAAATAGGAACAATAAAACCTGTAAAAGTCTATTAATGTTCATCTTTTTCTTAAAAGAAATTAAATATTAATTTTATCAAAATTTACAATTTATTGATTTAATCAAATGTAACAACTATAAATTGAGATATTATTTATTTAAACAATTAAATCGAAACAATAAACATTTAACTCAATTTATAGAACCACTCTTCAAACTTTAACGTAATTTTGTAAAAAATAAAAAAGATGAACGTACCAGTTACTATATATGCGGAGATGACTCCAAACCCATCAAGTATGAAATTTGTTGCTAACAAACATATTTTGATTGATGCTACCGTAAATTTCTTTTCACAAGCAGAAGCAAAAGGATATTCACCATTGGCGGAAGAATTATTTAACTTCCCATTTGTTAAAGGAGTTTTTATCAGCGCTAATTTCGTTACGATTACCAAAATGGAAACATTGAATTGGGATTTCGTATTAATGGATTTGCGCGAATTCTTAAAAAATTGGTTAACAGAAGGTAAAGATGTACTAATCAGAATGCCTGAGCCAAAACCAGTTGAAAGTACAAAAGCAGACATGCCTAAAAAAGTGTATGCTCCTTCAGAATTTGATCAAGCTATTGTTGATTTATTGGATGAATATATACGTCCTGCGGTTGAAGGTGATGGTGGAGCAATTGATTTCAGAAGCTATGAAGATGGTGTTGTAACAGTACTTTTAAAAGGTTCTTGTGCTGGATGTCCTTCTTCTACTGCTACATTGAAAGGTGGTATTGAAATGTTATTAAAACAATATATTCCTGAAATTACTTCTGTTGTTGCGGAAAACGAATAAGAGAGATTAGATTATAGACTTCAAGACTCAAGACTTAATTATACTCAAAGTAAAATTAAGTCTTGAGTCTTGAAGTCTTTTGTCTTGAAGTCAAAATAACTTTTAACTCAATTTAAACACAGTCTAACAACTAATCCCTTAAAACTAACGGCTAATCTAATCTCACATCCACCGAAATAAATCAGATAGAATTCTTTTTCCTCTTGGAGTGTTTCCGAAATCCTTTTCTATTTTTGTTTTTAACTCTTCCAGTGAGTAAACTTCTTTTTTTCCAGTATTAATTTTAAAAATTTCAATTTTTGGAGTAATTATTTCAACTGATTTAGCGAAATAAATAATACCACCGTCTTCAGTTGCTAAACCAAGAATAGCTCCCGGCAAGCCATTAAAACCTTCTGGACCAACTGTTGTAACGATATCTACAGAAAACCAAGCATAAATGCGTGTACTGTCATTTTTTTGCCAGATTGCTTTGTAACATTCGTAGTTTGCTATTGTGCGTTTACTTTCCGTGATTTTCCAATTTCTTATTTGGTTCTTGTCTTTTACATAAACTATTTGTCCTGAAATGTTTAATTCAGATAATTTTTCATTTGATTTAAAGTTTTGAAGAATTGTATTCCTTGAAGTCGCCCAACTCAATGGATCTGCCTCATCAGATAAGATCGGTTTAAAAATAGAGCTAGAATCATTGAAATACAAATCAAAAAGTTCTACTCTAATTTTATTGTTTTCATTGACTTGACTTTTCATTCTTCCATCAATGATTTGTTTATCCAGATTTGTTCTTCGTTCGAATACTATTTTTCCTGCATTAATTTGTGAAAAACTAATGAAAGAACTGAATATAAAAAAGCTAATTATAAATAATTTCTCCATTTTAGTATAATTTAATGCCATCCACCTTTTGCGTCTTCTTCTTTTGTTTTATTGTTGTTGAATTTATACACCAACTTTAAAAGAAAATAACGTGAAATAATTTTTGTACGATTATCGGTTGTAATGTTTCCATTTACCGTTCTTAAGGCTGAAATATTTTGATTTAGTATATCATTCCCAGCTAAAGAGACAACTAAATTATCTGTCTTTGTAAACGTTCTACTGATAGCAGCATTCCAAACAAAATAGTTGATATTATATCCATTAGCACGTTGACCATTCATTGTGTAAACTGCATCGGTTACAATCTTAAATTTACGAGGTAATGTCCAAGTTACTTCCGCAGAATATACTTTTAGTGAATAGGGGTTAGTTGTTATTGTACTGATCGAGTTTTTAGGTTCGTTGTAAGTATATTTTCCTCCCAATGTAATTTGAAGTGAATCTAGTTTTAACTCAAATTCTAATTCAGTAGTAATCGCTTGATTTGTAGTTGTATTTCTATTATTACTAACCAAATTTGAATACTTCGAATAACTTGCATTTACTCCCGGTGAAATCTCAAATCGTTTATTAAACAAAGGGAAACCTGCACTAGCATTGATGGAAGAAGATAAATTACCATCTACGTTTACAGTTTGAGCAATTGTTCTTCCGTATTTATCATAAGTAGTGGAAGTAGCAAACGCATTATTAGTTAAGGTAGAATTAAAACCTGCCCAAACATATTTTCCTGAAAGTGCCGACCAACTGTTTAAGTTGATATTTAAATTATGCTCGTAATTCGGTTTTAGATCTGGATTTCCAATTACAATTTTATTTGGATTGGTATTGTTTTGAACCAATTGTAAATCATTAATTGCAGGCTGACTTGATTTTGTTATATAATTGAAACTGATTTTCTTACTCTGACTTGGTTTATACATATACGTAAACTTTGGTAAGAAATTAGAAATATTTTGATGTGTCGTCGTTTCAGTTGTAATATTATGATTATCAATATCTACATTTCTCACTCTCAATCCACCAGAAATCGTTTGTGTTCTCGACTCAAAAATCAAACTTGTTCCAAATCGATTTTGTTTTCTTGTGTTTTCAAAGTTATTGGTAAGAGCAGTATTGATGCTTGAATAAATACCATTTACTCCATTTTTTGTTTCTTTATCTTGAGAAGAAAGTCCATATTCTACTAAATATTCAAATTCAAATTTCAATTTTTTGAAAAGTGGCTCGGTATAGGTAAATGTTCCAATATGCGTTTGAGCCTGCGTCGTATTTACTTTTTCTTGTTGAATAGTATCATTTACACCATTCACAGCAATAAACTTATTGTTTGTTTGAAGTGTTCCAGTTGAATTTCCTTTCGAAGTAGATAAATCATAATTGACAATGAACTGCCTTTTAGGTTTCATAAATTTTCGAATAAACGTAGCATCGTTATCTAATGAAATACCCGTTGAAGTAGTTGAATTTTGAATGATACTATTTCTAGAAAGTAATTCATTTTCATTTAGATAATTAGACATATTAGTTGTAGAAATACTACCCGAACTTACATTTATCTTCGGTTTTATTTCCAAAGTTGTTAAAGAATCAATTTGGGAAAACAAACTAAAATTAATTTTATGTGATTCACTTAAATCAACTGAATGAGTAGAATCATCAGAATAATAACTTGTATCGGTTGGGAGCGTATATTTTGACCTACTTGCTGTAGATGAGGTTAATTCATAATTATAATATGAATAATTAAATCCAACTTTGGTTTGTTTTTTCTTTCCAATTTTATCTGAATAAAAAATACCCATCGAAAAAGTTCTTGGTATTCCTCCTATATTTGAGTAATTCCCCCTACCATTATCCAACCCAAATTTATTCATATCTGCTCTACTTACGTTATTTCTAGGAGTTGTTGAACCTAGAGCAAATACAGATATTTTTTGGCTTCCATTGAATTTGTTTAATAAAAGCTCTCCTTCGTGAAAATTCTGAAAATCGGAAGCTGCTGAAATTTTTCCAAAGTATCCTTTTTTAGCATCTGCCTTTAAACGTAAATCCATTACTTGAACCGTAGCATCATTACCAGCGGAAGCTGTCTCGCTTTTCTTTTCATATACTTTAACCGATTCTACACCTTTTGCCGCTAAATTTTTCGTTGCAATCGTTGGGTCGCTTCCGAAAAATTCATCTCCATCCACTAAAACTTGCGTAATTTCTTTTCCTTGAGAAGTAATAGCACCATCCTTATCTACTTTAACACCGGGTAATTTTTTAAGTAAATCTTCTACTACTGCATTTTCTTTAACTTTAAATGAATCAGCAACATAAACTAATGTATCGCCTTTGTAGTAAATTGGGTTCTTATTTGCGTATATTATTACGTCCTCTAATTCTTTCGCTTTAATTGAAAGATTAATTTTTGGAATACTAATTTCTTTATTTGTTTGACTTCCAAAAATATAATAGGTTTTTCTATCATATCCAGGTGAGAGAATTTGCAATGAAAATGTGTCGATTGGAACATTATTTAATTCGAAATTTCCATTTTTATCTGTTCGGGTGAATTCCAAAAGTAGGGAGTCTTTCAAACGAACAACCATTGCTAACGATTGATAAAGTGGTTTTGTACCAGAAGAATCATATACTGTTCCTTTGATTCTCATATTTTGTGCTTTAGCTATTTGAGAAAAACACAAAACAAAGGCAAAAAGAAAAGTCAGCGTTTTATACATAGTTGTATTTAATTTACACGACAAGTTACTAACGCTATTTCGAATAATCGTTAATAAAACTGATTATTAATCTTATTGCAATTTAAATATGTGAAATAGTAATCTATTTAACTTCAGTAACAGACATAAGCACTTGAAATTCAAATCCATTTTCGTCGGTTACTTTTTGAAAATCTAGATTTAATTTTTTACCGATTGAAGTTTCTTGATTTTTTCTTAATTTTTCAGTTGTAGAATTATTGTACTGAACCATTAAAGCAGATATATATCCATTTGGTTTTGATTCACCAACAGTTAAGAAACTAGAACTTCCATTAAAGATATAACCTTGAAAACGTGTCTCAAATTCACCTTCCTGGTTTAATGCGTTCATTGCTTTTAGAATAGAGCAATCGTAAAAATCTACCGTCTCAAAAGGTTGAGCATCTAGATCTTCTTCATAAAATGCTTTTCTTGTTTTTGTACTAACAACTTTTTCATTTTGGTCATAGAATGATATTCGTTCTATAAAAGTTGGTTTACCCGATTTTTTATCTTCAAAACGTTCTTTGGAAGCATATTTTTTACCTTTCAATACATAAAAAAGCACAGTGCCATATCCTCCTGTTTTACCGTCTAAAAATTTTTCTTCCACTTTTAATACTGCACCTTTTTTATCTAAAAATCCTTTTACTTCAAAAGATGAGCCGTCTTCTTTTGTGAAGTATAAACTATTCATCACGTCTAAATTTTCTTGAAGATCAGTATCTGCAATTCGTTTTTCAATTTCAGATTCATTTTTTTCTTTACTTGTAAATGAATTATGCTCATTAGAATTACCTAATTTTTCGGTCTTTGAAGAGCAACTAATCAAAATTGTAAAAATTAGTGATGCGTAAAATATATTTTTCATTTAAATTTTTTCTGCTGAAAATTAATATACGACAAAAGTAACAAGTTTTATTCGACTAATTTTATCATATAATACATAATATTTTAACGTAAAAATATTTTTATTTTAATTTACTAGGATTTATCAATAAAAAATACTTAACTTTGCAATGCACTTAAAGTAAGTAATTACTATAATTGAATAGAGTGTGGGGTGGAGCAGTTGGTAGCTCGTCGGGCTCATAACCCGAAGGTCGCAGGTTCGAGTCCGGCCCCCGCTACAAAGGCAAAAGCCATAGTGATAAAAAGGAATTCAGAAATGAGTTCCTTTTTTTTTGAAATGCAAATCTCGGAATTTAAATATTTCCCTACAAGTTTTAGAGGATCAAGTCTAATTGTTGTGGGGAGCGAAAATTTAAGCATAAATATTTGTGAGTCTAAAAAGGAAAAATTCTATGTTTTTCACACCTCTAAATTGACTTCTAAATGCTTTCACTTTAGCATTAAATGATTCAGCAGATGCATTAGTAC
>CANCQX010000087.1 GCA_947380375.1 Flavobacteriales bacterium | reverse complement strand
ACTTTTCAAATCATTTTAGGAATAGTTATTCTATTTGCTTCTATTTTGATAATTAGTTTTGAAGGTAAGAAAGATACTGTGTAAATGATTTAGTCTAATATATTTGACTCAATTAGAAGTCCATTTAAGTTTACTATTTTAATTTTTTTTCCTAGTAATTCTATTAAATTACTTTCTTGAAATTGATATAAAACTCGGGTGGCGGTTTCTCTCGTTGTACCTGCTAAATTTGCTATTTCTTCTCTTTTAATGACAATATTAATAGTTGCATTATCGCTTTCTAAACCGTATTTATTTTTTAATAAAATTAAACTTTGTGCTATTCTTTCTTTTACGGGTCGTTGCGTAATTTTTGTCAGATTTGATTCTGTTTTTTTTAATTCGTCCGAAAAAAGATGTATAATTTCTAAAGCTAATTTTGAATTTGTTGAAACTAATCCTATAAACACATCTTTAGGAATGAAACAAATAGTTGATTTTTCAATTGCTGTTGCAGAACAAGAATAAGTATCACCGCTCAAAGTTGCTCTATAGCCCATTATATCGCCATCTTTTGCTAAATGAAGTATTTGATCTTTTCCATCTAACCCTAATTGACTCACTTTTACTTTCCCTTTTTGAATGCAATAAATTCCTTTAGGGGCAGATGATTCGTTAAATATTACTTCTCCTTTTTCGTAAATGATACATTTTTTGGAGACATTAATTGATTCTAATTCGTTGTTCTTCAAGACGCAAAATATATTTTTCACAGCTTGACCACAAGTATTACAATTAGAATCGGATGTATTTGACATATCTATGAAATAATATTATCTATAAATATAAGCTATTTAAGAATAGGATTTTAATTTAATATAGTTCCAATACAGCTCTTTCTAAAATCTCATCTTTCGATAAATTACTCCAATCAAAAAGTTGGTAAATATCAGGAGGCACACCTTCTTCGAATGAGTTATTCAATTGTAAATCGATTGCTTGTGTAACAGAAAATCGGTATGTCCAACCATTTGGTAATTGTCCACCATTTGGTAATCCCAAACCGCCACCTGTCAAATCGCCGACCAATACCATATTTGGTAAAGCTTTTGTTGCCAATGCAAACATCGATCCTGCACTATAGGTACCTCTATCAACAAGAACCATTACTTTATTTTTTGTATATCTTATCTCTTTTGAAGGTTCGATATATGCCGGTTGTGGTTCGGAGAAATCATTATGTCCTTCCCCATTTTTAATTTTTGAATAATAAAGTAAGGTGGATTCTTCAGTAAAACGACTTAAAATTTTGAAAACTTCATTTACTAACCCTCCTCCATTTTCTCTTAAATCTAAAATAAGACCTTTTGTGTTTTTATACCTTTCTAATATGAAGTTTAAATTTTTATCATCTACTTGTCCTGAAAATCCTGAAAATCGAACGTATCCAATTTCATTATTTGTATTTAAAAGAAAATCGTGTACAAATGGACCTGAAATATAATATTCCTTTGGAAGATAATTATCGCGTAATATTCTTCCGTCATAATTATCTTGACCTAATTGATTCGTTCCGTAAAATGAAATATTTAAGTTGGAGAATAGATTTGTATGATCGTCTTTTAATTCCCGAAGCATAGCACCTAGCACTTTGAATAAGGAATCTTGTGACATTCCATCGTAAATTTTCTTTTCGTATTTATTATGAATTTGATTCCAATCAATATTTTTTAATTCAAAATAGGAATACTTTTTATCGCATTCATTCCATAAATATTCAAAATTTGCCTTTGCATTTAAAGTTCCTTTGTCCTTTTTAAAAATTAATTTTTCACACGATGAAAAAGAAATAACCGCTAAAGCTAAAATGATTTTATACCGTCTCATATTACTTTAAATTAAAAAGGAGTGAAAACTGAATTTTATGACTTGCCATTTCAAACCTATTATTTTTGTTGTTATTTCCTGTTGAAAATACATCCCAACTGTATGAAAATTGAAGCGCGTTGTTATTTTTAAGATAGGTTGTATAGTTTAATACAGAATTTGATCTATAACCTTTCAATATTTCAAATTTATAATCATCTAGAAGTTTGAAATCATTAATTACTTCTGATTGTCCTAGATAAGCATACCCATTTCTTAAGTAATTGTTTATCAGGCCTATATTTAATTGGTAAGACAGATCTCTTTTCCTTGGTTTTCGGTGAACGTTAAAAAACCAGATTGTTTTATTTTTTTCTATTTTTCTTGAAATATCACGTGTCAATTTTTGACTGAACAAGAGATTTAAAAATCCTTCGTAACCGTAGGCATTGTTTTCAAGAATTTCGTTTATTCTAAAGTTATTAGTAAACTGAACAGTTCCTCCAAGTTTATAATTCCATTTTTCTGTTGATAATTTTTCAATTTGATATAACTTATAAAAATCTAAATTAAGTGACCATAATTTATTCGTTCCATAATTCATAATCGAATGAGAATGATTTCCAGAACTATAATTTACGCCAAAAGAAGCTTCTTTTTTAAAATCTATTTTTTTATATCCAAGGCTAAAATTTGGAATCATCCATTTGTAAAATAATGGGGATGTTGCTAAATCTCGAAATATAGCACGATTAATCCCTGTACCTAAAATGATATAATTGGGTCTATTTTTTCTAATTTGTTTCCTTGTTAATGTATCATTTATTTGTCCAATTGAAGCAAATAAATGAATACATAAAAAAAGAGTTAAGTAATTTTTAATCATTTTTAGAGATTTAATTTTCTTCTAATTCTTTTAAAATTTGGGTCACATCTTCTTCTGTTGAAGTCAATTTATTTTTACAAATTTTGATTAATTCTGAAGCTCTTTTTACCTTAATTGAAAGTTCGTCAACAGAGATTTCTCCCTCTTCAATATCACCAACTATTTGTTGTAATTCTTCAAATGCTTCTGTATAATTTATTTCTTTTTCCATAATCTTTAGATATTAGATTTTTAGAAGTTAGATATTAGACTGGTGTATTATTAAAGTCTAAAATCTAATTTCTATCTTTCTTTTGTCTTCAATATTTTACTTTCAATTTCACTAAAATATGTTTGTGTAAATATAGTCATTCCTTCTTCGATTTTCGTTTTATCTGTCACCGTTTTCCCGTCGATTAAGGTGATAGAATACCCCCGTTTTAATACCCTAATTGGATCCATTAATTTAACGGATTGTTCTAATTGAAGGAGTGATTTATTTTGAAAAATAAGTACATTATTTATTGATTTTTGTAATTTTTCAGACGTTCTGTCTACGTCTATATTTTTAGCTTTAAGTTCAAATTGAATTGATTTACCAATGTATTCTACAATACTAGAAAGTCGGTTTGAGTCTTGTAAAACAACTTCTTTAACGCTCTTTTTTATTAATTTTTGCGAATTAAATAGATTTTCACGTTCCTTATGGATTTTAAATTTCACATTTGTTTTTACAGAAGTACTCGCATTTAGCAGGTAATTTTTGGTTTCATTTAAACGTTGTTGCGTAGTATTTTTAAATAACCTTACTTCAGATGTTAATGCTTTTTTTGAATGCTCTAAAATGTTTTTTGTGTATGTTTTTATTGTTTTTATTCCTTCCTTAATAGGCACAGAAAATTCGTGAAAAGATTGTATCAAAAAATCACCTAATTCTGTCGGAGTGATTGCATTTCTATAGGCAACCATTTCGGCAACAGTCATATTTGTTGAGTGTCCAATTCCTGTTAAAACCGGTAGTGGAAAAGTTGCAATTGCTTTGCATAAATCGAAGTTATTATAACACGATAATCCGACTTCACCACCTCCACCTCGAACGATAACAACAACATCAAAATGGTGCTTTACTTTTTCTATTTTTTTGAGTTGTTCTTGAATAGAACTTACCGCAACATCGCCTTGTAAATAGGCTTGAAAAAGGAACGTAAAAAAAGTGTAATTCCATTGATTCGTTTCGATGACTTTTCGGAAATCAGATAAACCTTTACTTGTGTCGGCAGAAATTAATGCGATGCGTTGAGGCAACAAAGGAAAAGGCAAAGACTGATTTAAATTTAGTAAATTTTCCTTTTGTAATCGTAACAAAGTTTCTTGACGTTCACGTTGTAATTCTCCTAATGCATAATTTGGATCAATATCTAAAATCTGTAAACTTAATCCAAATGTTTCGTGAAAAACAATTTTCACTTGCATCAGTAATGTAGAATCTTCACGTAAGGGTTCTTTCACCACATCAACAAAACGTTTGTTTATTCGCTGATAGTTTTGTTTCCAAATTGAAGCTGTCATTTGAGCAACAATTTTGCCGTCTTCTTTTTGCAATAATTCAGGAAAACAATGTCCACTTGGATACATATTTAATTTATGCATTTCGGCTTTTACCCAATATGTTTGATGGTAACGTTCCTCAATCGTTTTTTTGATTGAAGAAGCCACTTGTTTCAAACTAAATATTTGGCGTGTATCAGACATTATTATAAAGGTATATCTTTTTAATTAATAATCGAACTACCCAAAAAAACAATGTAAGAATAAGGAATTTTTCAGTAATTACTTTTAGAATTTATATGATTCTAATTTGATTCAATTGTTTTTCTTTAGATAATATTTAACGATTGGATTTGCTAGGACTACTAAAACAATAATTAGTGCTCCAAGATAGAATTGTGAACCTAAAACTTCGTTCTCATTTAGAATAAAAATTGCTAATAGAATTGTATAAACAGGTTCTAGATTAATACTCAAAGAAACTGTAAATGCCCCCAATCTTTTTAACAAATCTATGGTTACCAAAAAAGCAAAAGAGGTACAAATCATACCTAAAAATAAAAGCCAAAGTAAATCACTCTGTGTCATTTCAAAAAGAGATGAATTGAACTCTCCTTTACAAAAAAGGATGCAACTCAAAAAGAAAAACCCCATTAACAATTCATAAAATGTGATTGTTGAAGAAGGAATTGATTTTACTAAATACCCATTAAAAACGGAAAATAATGCTGCGAAAATAGCAGAAGATAATCCATAAGCTAATGCCTCATAATCTTTTGGATTGAAATCATTTGAGACAATATAAATACCTGCAATTACAGTTAAACCAAATATAAATTCTATCCAAGAAAACTTTCTTTTCATAATAAGTGGTTCTAACCAAGTTACGTGAAGTGTAACCGTCGAAAGACAAAGAATTCCAAGTGAAGCCGTTGATAATTGAATCGATTTATAAAAAGTAATCCAATGTAAAGCCACTAAAATTCCAACTCCAAAAAGTTTTATTAATTCCTTAAATGATTTAATTTTTATAGATTTTTTTGCAACCAGAAATACCAATCCAAGTCCGATTAATGCAAATAAAAGCCTATTCCACACAATGTGATAAAAATCGAGGTGAATTAATTTACCCAAAATACCTGTAAATCCCCAGAGTAAAATGATAAAATGTAAGAGAAGATGATACTTGTATTTTTGGAACATAAGAAAATTTAGAATTAAAAGCGTTAATATAATCTCAAAGATGAAAGAATCATTTTTTCACTTTCACTCCAATCACATTTGGCAATTTCCAAAAATGGTTATTATCGTCATTGGGATAAGTATTGGAAATATAACTTCCCATTTTTTCAATTTTAGTGTTTCCAATATTTATAAAGAAACTTGTTTCAGGACCACCTTCAAGGTAAATAGTTTCTTTGATATGAAAAGGAAGAGAAAGTATAAATTGAATGATTTCATTGTGTGTATAAGGAGATCGTGTGAAAATGTAATAAATAGCACCCGCGTCATCAATTGCAGCTACTAACATACTACAGGATTGATTTTTTTTATTCCAACCCAAGGCATTTCCATTGCAATCTATCATTCGCATTCCTTGTGCATAGCAATGATAATCAGACTTTAATGACTCCCAAGAATTACAAGTTAAGTCATTAATGATAAATTTAGAATTTGAACTATCAATAGGATTGAAAGCAATTACAGCATTATAGGAAGGATTGAAATTTGGATTATTTATATGCTTGTAGTTTTTCATATATCCTTTGTTCAGTAATGTTTTGGATAGGTTGTACATTCCAGCATTTATCACAATATTTAGATCAAAAGTGTCTGCCCATTCGGAAACTGTTTTGGGTTTATTATCAAATTCTGTTGCAGATAAAAGATAGAAATCAAATTTTTCAGGATTCAATTTTAGGATGCTTATTTTAGAATCGTTTACAATGGATATAAAAGGTCCGTCCGTTTCACAATAATCCAAACCATTGTAAATATTTGTCCATTCGAATTGTTTAGTTGTTGTTTTGGTTTTTGTTTGTGCTTTACAACTCGATAAAAATCCAAAATGGAGAACAATAAAAAATAAAATAGAAAGTTTAGACTTTTTCATTCCAATCAAAACGTTTTGGCATAAAAGGGAATAATTCAAACAATTCTCCTGAATAATAAAATTCATATGAAATAGATCCAAAAGAATGTTCTTTGTCATAAATCATAATTCCAGAACCTCCAACTTGTGGATTGCTTTTTGGAACCGATTGAGGATACCCAACATTGAATAAAGTAGCCAATATTTCAGGTCTGTTATCAATAGGGAATCCTGCTCTTTCCCACTGAATTTTCACTTGTTTTATGAAAATTGCGGCATACATATAAGAATAAAAATGATTTCGATACGAGGTCAATCTACTTACTCTCTCTCCTTCAGGGTTTCCTGTGCTGAAGTTTAATAAATGTTCGTATTCTTTTCCTAAATAATAAACGGAAGAAGGATCTTTTAAATGTTTTTCAATGTTTTGTGCAGTTAATACTTTAATTCCGGTTACACCCAATGAAAATTGTGTTTCAACTGATAATATTTTCAGCGGACCTATCCATTTTTTATAGGCTTCACGTTTAGAATTAAAAAGTCGAATTTGCTCACCGACTAAAACAGATACAATTAACCGAGATTCTACACCTGTTACATTTGCTACAGAATCTATTAATTTTTTATCTTTTGCTACAGCCTCTTTAAAATCAGACCATTCGGAAATATTCATCCAATCGAAAACACTTCCTTTGATTGATTTTGGGAGGTTTTTATATTTTGATTTTCTATATTTTGAAATTTCAGCTCTATAACGCTTGTTTTTGAAAAGATACATTTCAACAGCATCTAACATTCTTCTTGCTTCGACTTCGTTTTTACTTTCTGTTAGAGCATTCATAATATAGGCTGCATTTTTTGGGCAGTATCTATTTAAAATAATTATTCGTTGATAAATGTCGAAGTCTTTTTTTGCAAATGAAGAAGTGTCTTTTTTGAAAGATTGATTGTACTTGTCTTTTATTTCATTAAAAATTCGGTCATTTTGGTCTATTTTACCAGCTTCTTTGGTAAAACCTAATTGCATTGCGGTATAGGTTGTTGTTAAAAACATTCCAATTAAAGAAAAGGTGATAACGATAAAATAAAAGGGGTATTTGAACCACTTTGAGCTGAGTAATTTTTTCAAAAAATATAGTTTTAAAACGACTGCGAAAATAACTAAAGTTTTGTTCAAATGGATAAAATTTCATTTTTTGGTAAATAATTTTCAATCCAAATTTCATTTTTAAGTAAGAAGTTGTAAGGACTTATTTTCCTCATTTTCTGATACTTTTAAAAGCCGTACATTTGAGTAAATAGGATATTCAAAAGAGTTAAAATTCAAAAAAATAGTTTAATAATGGTAAAAGTATTTTTATTTTTTTCAGTTTTTCAATTTGTTTTATCGTGCGAACAAGTTTATCAAGAAACAATTCCACTTGAGGATTTAAATATATCCATTCAAGAAAAAGTAAAACGTTCTTTGGAGGTTGATTATTTGTTAGAGTTAGGAATAGATTCTTCCGCAAGAAAATTATTAATCGATTTCTATGATAAGAATGGGTACAAACCAAAATGGATCAATGATACTATCTTAACAGAAGAAGGAGCCGAGTTAAAAAATTTATTTCGTAAAAAAATTCAATTTGGAATCCCAGATTCTAGGTATTCATTTTTTAAATCTCAAAATACTAATTATTTACAAGATGAACTTATCATTACTACAACATTAGCGTATTTGGTGAATGATTTAAAGAATGGATTTATAGACGAAAAATTGATTCAACTTAAACCTTTGAATTTAGTATCATTGGAAGTATTAGAAAAATCAATTCAATTCGATTCTAGTTCTCTTTCCCAACAAATTTTACATTTTGGTCCTTCAGAATCAAATTATCAAGAATTAGCAAACGGATTATTAAACTTTTGTAATCAATACCCAATTGATACGAATACCTATCAACTTAAAATATCTAAAAACACACCTCTCTTACTAGAGAAAATTACAAGGGAAGCATTGTGGTCAAAAGGATACATTGTAAATCAAGTTGTAGATAGTAACACTTATATTTCAGCACTTAAATTATTTCAATTACAGAGTGGACTAATAGCAGATGGTATAATTGGGAGTGCAACAATTTCTTCATTAAATGAAAGTACAGCTCATAAATTATACAGAGCAGCATTATCTCTAGAAAAATGGCGTTGGAAAAATGAATATCCCAAAAAATACATTAGAATAAATATTCCAGAATATATGCTGCGACTTTATATGAATGATTCATTAAAAAGCGAGCATCGAATTATAGTTGGTCAGCCAATAACACCAACTCCTGAATTAGTCGCTAAAATTCATCAACTTGTTGTGTATCCTTATTGGAATGTTCCTTATTCTATAGCAAGCACAGAAATACTAACCCACGCAAAGAAAAACGTCAACTATTTTTCAAAAAATGATTTTAAAATATATAGAAATGGAGTTAAAATTAATCCAAGATCTGTAAGATGGTATAAAATAAAAAAGAATAATTTCCCCTACGATGTACGACAAGAATATGGACCTAAAAATAGTTTAGGAATTTTAAAGTTTGAATTTCATAACCATTATGGAGTGTATATTCACGATACCCCAAGTAAGGAATTATTTAAGAAAGATATTCGGGCATTTTCTCACGGATGTATGCGCTGTGAACGACCTATTGAACTTGCCAAATTGATTTTAGAAAATGATTCATTAGGAAAAAAAGGAAATAAGTTTACACCCACATCTTTGGATAGTTTGATAGAATTGAAGAAGAATTTTTTTGTTCCCATAAAATATCCAATTCCACTTTTTGTTGAATATAAAACAGTAACGGTAATTGATTCGATACTTAAATTTTACCTTGATATCTATGGAAGAGATGAAAAATATATTCGATTGATGGTGGATATGAATTAAATTTATTTTTTGATAACCTATAATTAAAATACTATAAATTTGAACTACATTTAACGCATAAACTACTATTTTGAATATATTTAAATCGATGAAAAATAAACCAAGTAAAGAAACTTTAAATGACTGGCAATCTGATCCTTCAAATTGGAAATTTGGATTAATTTATTTTAATAAAAATGATAAACGAGTTATTGTTCCAAAAAAAATGCGAATTCTTGGATGGACTCTAAATTTTGCAAATCCTTATTTTGTTTTTCCGCTTCTTATTATTGCGATAATTTATATTATTTTGAAGAATTTTTGAACACATAAATAAATATAATCATGAATTTTAACATTCTAGTTTTTTTTCTTTTAATCTCGTTAGGAAGAAGTATTTCGATCTTTTCACAAAATAATGAAACAAATACATTCATTGAATTATTAAAAACTAACAACTTCCCAGAAGCCCATCACTTATTCGACACAACGCTACAAAAAAACTTTTCAGAAGCAAAACTGAAAGACACTTGGGGTTCTATTTCAAAATCTTTGGGAACTTTGAAGTCGTACAAGCCTAATTGTGATAAAACGATTGATGGATTTCAAGTAAAATTCATTACTTGTGAGTTTGAAAAACAAACGCTCGACTTAAAATTGGTTTTAAATGAAATAAAAGAGATTGTTGGATTTTTTATCGTTCCTGTTACTCAATGTGATGATAAAAAAGGATATAAAATTCCTAAATATGCGGATATTTCAAGCTATAAAGAAGAGAAAATCAGTATTGAACATGATACCATTTCTTTGAATGGAACGCTCACTATTCCAAACTCTACAACACAGTCGATTTGTATTTTCATTCACGGATCTGGGCCAAATGATAGAGACGAAAGTATCGGGCCGAATAAACCGTTTAAAGATATTGCGCTTGGCTTAGCATCAAAAGGAATTGCTTCTATTCGATTTGATAAAAGAACATTTACATACAAAAATATGTCTGCTAATATCACTATCAAAGAAGAAGTGGTCGATGACGTACTGTCTGTAATTGATTATATTTCAAATAATAAAGATTTAAAAGGAAAAAACTTTTACTTAATTGGTCACAGTTTGGGAGGGATGCTATTACCTAAAATAGTCGAACAACGACCAAACGTAAAAGGTGGAATATTTTTAGCTGCTAATGCTCGTTCTTTGGAAGATTTGATTTTAATTCAGTCTAATTTTTTAGCAAATTTAGATGGAATTATTTCCCCTGAAGAAAATCAAGAATTAACTAAATTGAAAGGTCAGGTTGAATATTTGAAAGATAGTATTTCAACAGTATCACCATCTGATAAATTACCCTTAAACGTTCCTGCTCCTTACTGGATTTCACTTAAAAATTACAATCAATTGGAAACAGTGAAACGATTATCCATCCCAATGTATTTTCTTCAAGGAAAACGAGATTATCAAGTAACAACGGAAGACTTGAATTTATGGGAAGCATCTCTTATAACTAACAAAAACGCTAAATTTAAAATCTATCCAAAGTTGAATCATTTGTTTTTAGAAGGGAAAAGCAAACCTAATCCGAATGAATACAATGAACCCAGCAATGTGCCTTTATACATCATTGAAGATATCTCCAAATGGATCAACAGCAACCAATAATTCTATTCGATGGAAATTGCATGCTTTGCAATGGTTTTATTCAATTTGTTTTAAAACATGATCGTCAAAAATATTTGTTTGTTTCGAGTCATTCGTTAAAAGGGAAAGAATTGTGTTTGAAATATAATTTGCCTCAAGAAATCGAAATAGATACAATTTACCTCATTCAGAAAAATAGAATTACTTCAAAATCGACCGCTGTTTTATCAATATTAACTCAATGTGGAATTCTTATGAAATTAGTTTCCATGTTGTTGTATTTAATTCCACCTTTCATTAGGGATTTTTGTTACGGGCTAATTTCTAAAAATCGTCATCGAATTATTAAAGATAAATGTGCTTTAATTGATGTGAATGATTTATGGAGGGTGTATTTTTGATTTATTAAATTTGTTTAGAATAAAAATATTACTTACCTTTGACGTTACTATCGTGAATCGAAATCAATGATAAAAGAATTTGGAGATAAAGAAACAGAAAAAATTTGGATAGGGATTGGTTCAAAAAAGTTACCAAATGAAATACAAAATACTGCGAGAAGAAAATTAAGAATGATAAACAACTCACAAGATATTAATGATTTGAGAATACCTCCAGCAAATAGACTTGAAAAATTAAAAGGTGATTTGGAAGATTTTTATAGCATTAGAATAATTAATCAATGGAGAATAGTATTTCAATGGATAAATAACGATGCCTACGAAGTAAAAATAGTTGATTATCATTAAAATTTACGATAATGGAAAAATTAAACAACATTCACCCAGGAGAAATATTAGTAGAAGAATTTTTAATTCCTTTAGAAATAACAGCTTATCGTTTAGCTAAAGAAACGTTTATTCCTCAAACTAGAATAAGTGAAATTATAAAAGGAAAAAGAAGAATAACAGCCGATACCGCATTACGTTTTGCTAAATTTTTTGGAACTTCGGCAAAATTTTGGTTGGGTTTACAAGACGATTATGATTTGGAAGAAGAAAAAATTAACAAAGAAAAAGAGTTAGATAATATAAAGCCTATTAATAATAGTGCTGCGTAAATATCAAAAATTATCTTCCTTAAACCATTCTGCATAAGATGTAGGTGTTTCTTCTAATTTGACATTGTGTAATTCAACATTTTCAGGAAGTTTTACTTTTATTCGTTGTACCATATCTAACAATAAATTTTCGCAAGAAGGTTGGTATTCAGAATAAATTATTCGTTCAAAATTATCTGTTAACCCTTGAATTTTAGCATATGGTGTATCAGCTTTTAAAACCAAAGTATGATCAAAAACCTCAATTATATTTGATTTTACAATTAGTTTAAAATCTGTGAAATCAATTACCATTCCTTGTTTTGGATTGTTTTCATCTTCTATTTGTTGCCCGATTAATGTTACACTTAAACGATAAGTATGTCCGTGGATATTTTTACACGGACCATCGTATCCAAATAAAGCATGGGCCATATCAAATGTAAATACCTTTGTCACTCTAATTTTTGTAGCTTTCATAGATAACTATTTATTTCCCCCTTTGGAGGGTAAGAATAAACGAAATGAAGGAGAAGTTGACTGAGGCCCTCGAAGTCAATTTCTCCCAAGTTCTTTCAACCTTTTCACATGTGAACTCAAAGCAGCTCCAAAAGAAGGTTTTAAATTGTAAGGTAAGTTATATTCTTTCGCTGTTTTTTCAACAATGTATGACAAGTTTTTATAGTGAACATGACAGATATTGGGAAATAAATGGTGTTCAACTTGAAAATTTAAACCGCCTACAAACCAAGTTAAAAATTTATTATTTCTTCCAAAATCTGAAGTGGTAAGTAATTGATGAACAGCAAATTCATTTTCAATATTTCCTTCTGTTGAAAGGGTAGGTTGTTCAGCTCCTTCAACAACATGCGCTAATTGAAATATAACCGCTAAAATAAAACCTGCTACCCAGTGCATAATGAAAAATCCTAACGCTACTTGCCACCATGAGAAGTCTGTTAAATACAAGGGTAATCCCATTATAACAACTAAATAAAGTACTTTTCGAAAAATCATTTTCAAATATTCTCCTGTAGGATTTGCATTTTGACCTTTCGTTAATCCCATTTTATTATATTTCGCTAATTGAGGGAAATCGTTAATTGTTTTGGATAAAGTCATTAATCCATAAAAGAAAAATGCGTGAATATATTGAAATCTATGTATAGCTTTCAAGGGAGAATCTTCTGCTAAACGTATCGGACCTTTTGAATTTATGTCCTCATCAAATTCATTTATATTTGTATAAGTATGGTGAAGAACATTATGTTGAATTTTCCAATTAAGTGTGTTACTTCCAAGAAGGTATATAGTACCTCCAAGTAGTTTATTTACCCATTGCTTTTTAGAATACGATCCATGAACAGCATCGTGCATTACGCCCATTCCTGTTCCTGCAACACCTATTCCCATTAAAATGGTTAGTCCAAATGCTAATAAGCTAGAAGGATGAATAGTTAAGATTAAGATAAATGGTACTAAATACAAAATAACCATTGCAATCGTTTTGAAATACATAGTTGTATTTCCATTAGGTGAAATATGGTTTTCTTTAAAGTAATTATTCACGTTTTTTCTTAAACTTGAAGAAAAAGTTTCATGATTTTTATCTTCTTTTAAGAAGTGTATAGTTTTCATTTTTAGTTTATTAATAGATCTATTTTTCATTCCCGTTTTAGAGTTGAAAAATATTTTCATCAAATACTATCAACCCTTTTCATCTATAAATACAAGGGGGAAAGACAAAATCTCCCCCCGTTATTTTCAATAATCTCAATCTCAACCTAAATCTCAATATCAGCCTCAACCTTAAAGAGTTCCTCTTCTTTCTTGTTCTGCCTCAATTGATTCGAAAAGTGCTTGAAAATTACCTTTTCCGAAAGATTTTGCTCCTTTTCTTTGAATGATTTCGAAGAAAAGGGTAGGTCTGTCTTCTACTGGTTTTGTAAAAATTTGTAATAAATACCCGTCTTCATCTCTATCAACCATAATTCCTAAACTCTTAAGAATTGCTAAATCTTCACTGATATTTCCTACTCGAGCAGCAACATTATCATAATAAGTTCCAGGTACGTGTAAGAACTCAACACCTCTTTTTCTCATTTCAGAAATAGTGAAAACTATATCATCAGTAGCTACAGCAATGTGCTGACAACCAGATCCTTTGTAAAAATCAATGTATTCTTCGATTTGAGATTTTTTCAATCCG
>CANCQX010000086.1 GCA_947380375.1 Flavobacteriales bacterium | reverse complement strand
ATTATAACCAAATTAGAATTTTCAATAAAACTTGAAATCGGTAAACTAAATTGACCTTGTGAAAATTCAGGTTGTATATAAGTTAAAGTTGAACAACTTTGTAAAGCAGGAGCTAGTATAGAAATTCCAACTATACTAGCACAAAGCCCACATGATTTTTTTATAAAGTCTCTTCTATTAGTATCCATCTTACTACAAAAGTACTTAAAAACTATATCCTAAACCAATATTCACAGTATGTTGAACTCTATTATAAGGATTCAAAGGATTTATTAACGTTGAATTTTGTTTACCAGTCAGCATATAAGAATAATCTAATTTGATCATAACTCCAGGATGAGGAAGTATACTTATACCGGAAGTTAAAAACTGAAGATTATTAGCCTTATTTGAAAGAGTATTAGAAGGAACTTTATTTGTCATATCAATATTTTCATACCTAGAAAAAAGTATAAAAGCCTTCTCTTTTTTATGTGTCAAATTATACGCTACTTCAGTATAAAAACCAAAAATATTCTGTGCAACATCACTTCCGTAAAAAGAATTTAACTTTGAAGCATCTTTAATATTAATGAAAGATGCTAACCCTTTTAATTGTAAACCATTCTTTTTATATTGAATATTGTATTCTATTAATTCAACTGGAGTTCCAAAAACACCTTTACTTAAACCTAAAGAATCTGCTTGAACATTAGACATTGTATTACTACCTCCAATGTAAGCCGACAATTGAGTACGAATACTATTTTTATAATAAAGTAATGCACCTGTTAAAGCTAATGTATTAGCATTTGCATTTGCGCCTTCGTATCTTCCACCTCGAATCCCTTTTTCAGCTGAAAAATTAGCACTGTTCATTCCATTTAAAAGTGCTAACGAATAATTTAGACCAACAATTTTAGAACTTGTTCCATAATAACTTACTCCAACCTCTCTAAAAGTTGCAGGAATAATATATTTTTCAACCATAGGTCTGTCATTTCCGTTAAAAGTAGTTGGTAAATGATTCTCATTAATTATTCCAATTCTTGGTATTAATAAACCTGCAGAAATATAATGATTTCTATTAATATCAAATTTAATAAAGGCTTGTTCCAAAGCAAATTCTCCTCCAGGTGCTCCTCCTTCCAATTTCACATCTTCAATTTCTAATTCTGAGAAGAAAGCAATTTTTTTATTGAATTTATGCCCAACAAACAAAATAAATCTCTCAACATTTGTTGTTGCTGTTTTATTTGTGATACTATTTGAATATTTAACATTACCATATCCTGAAATTACAGTGGGTGAATTTGAGGAAACTAATCCAGCAGTTAATGAATCTTCCCTAGTAACAATTTGACTAAAAATGGATGTACTTACTAAAAGTGTAAAACCAATATATATTATTTTTTTCATGGTATATTTTTTCGACAAATTTAGAACGGTTCTAAATAGAGAACAATACCATAAAAAAGGTATAATGAGAAAATGAGATTTTCACTACAGATATTTTCACTACTGAATCAAATTGAGATCAAAAAATGAGTCACGCTGAGTTCTTTTTACTTACTCTTTTAAAAAACTTTTGGACTACTTGAAAAAACTTTGTATAAATCTGTGGTTAAAAGAAATAGCTTTCTAACTTTAAGGAATTAAAATTGAATTATGCAAAACACAGCTAAAATACCTTTAAAAATCCTAAATGCTTCTGCAGGAAGTGGTAAAACTTTCAATTTAGTTAAGGAATACGTTCAGCTATTATTGTGTGATGCTAAAAACTCCTATAGATTTTCCAACATTATTGCAATGACTTTTACAAATAAAGCAGCATTGGAAATGAAAAGTCGAATTATTCAGGCATTAGATGAGTTAAGTTTTCCAAATAAATACAAGAAAAAATCGGAAGATTATGCATTATTAATCGGAGATTCATTAGGGATTGATCCTGAAGAAGTTCATACGCGTGCACAAATTGTTTTAAAAAATATATTACATCGTTACGAGGACTTTCACGTAATGACAATTGATAAATTCAATTTAAAATTAATCCGTTCATTTAGTCGTGATTTAAATTTACCAAACGATTTTGAGATAATCTTAAATGAAAATGAAGTTATTGAAAGGGTTGTAGATACAATGATGAGTCAACTTGGACAAGCTGATTTAGAAAAATTAACTCAGTTGGTTTTTTCATACGCTAAAGAGAATATTGAAGAAGGTGAAAAATGGGATTTTAGAAAAAATCTAATTCAATTTGCAAGTATACTTCAAAAAGAAAATTATTTTGCTATCGTTGAACAATTAATGGAAAGTGATTTTTCAAAAGAAATGTTAGCTCAATTAAAATTTGAAAAAAAACGAATAGAAGATCATTTTATAGGTCGGTGTAAAGCTATTTTTGAACTGTATCAAAACGAAAACATAAATGAAAAAGATTTGCCAGGTGGTTCAAGAACTGCGAATCCGATCATCAATTTAAATACTTTTAAAACAATTCCTTCAAAAGTTCTTTTTACACCTGCTTTTTTAACCACTTGTGAAAATGAAGTGCCTGCTAAAAAAGTTTTTCCTTCCAATTTAAGACAAGAATTAATCTATCTTCACACAGAATGGTTAACTGTTTTAACTAATTTCACAAGTATTAGTCTTTATATTAAAAATTTCTATAATATGGCTTTGCTTCAATTTATGGCAAAGCAACTAGATACTGTTAGAAAAGATGAACAACTAATTCGTATTTCTGAATTTAATAAATTGATATCAGAATTAGTTAAAAATGAAGAAGCCCCTTTTATTTACGAACGTTTAGGAACACGATTTCATCATTTTTTGTTGGATGAATTTCAAGACACGTCTCATCTTCAGTGGTTAAATATGGTTCCTTTATTACATGAATCTATTTCACAAGAAAATATTAATTTAATTGTAGGTGATCCTAAACAATCTATTTATCGTTTCAAAAATGGAGTAGCAGAACAATTTGTTGAACTTCCTTCTATTTACAACCCCGACAAAGACCTGAAAATTGCTGAACGTTCAGCTTATTTTAGTAAAATGGGGGAAACAATTGAATTAAAAGAAAATTGGCGTTCATCTCCTATAATTGTAAATTTTAACAACCAATTTTTCGAAAATCTAAGGAATGAATTAGATGAAGAGTTCAAACCATTTTACAATTCGGTCTATCAAAATCCTATGTCTAAAAAAGACGGATATATTGAAATAATTTCCAAAGAGATAGATGAAAACTCAAACGAAATACCTCAATTACTCGAATGGATAAATTCTTGTGAAAACGATGGTTTTAAACGTGGTGATATATGTATTTTAGGGAATAAAAACAAGGAGTGTTCAAGTTGGGCAATTGCCTTATCGGAAAATGGATACGAAGTTGTTTCTGCCGATTCACTTTTAGTAGATAGTTCGCCTGCTGTTCAATTAACAATTGCTTATTTAAGAAGAAGATTAAATCCGTTAAGTGAAAATGAAAAACGCCGATTCGGTGAAAAATATTTTAGACTATTCCCTGAAAATGCTTATCAAAATTACAAATCATATTTGATAGAAAACATTAATTCAACAACAGGAAAGAAATACAGGAAATTTGATGATGATCGTTTTTTAGTCGATTGTTTTAAATCAAAAATTGATTTCTTTACTAAGTATGAAAATATTTATGATTTAATTCAAAAATTCTATGCTTTAATAAAATTTGATGAATTGTCTAATCCTTATCTTCATCATTTAGCTGATATGGCTCACGAATACGATTTAACAAAAGGACCAGATTTAAAAGGGTTTGTTGAACAATATTTAGTAAAAGGCAAGAAATCAGCTGTACAATTACCTGAAAGTGAAAATGCTATAAAAATAATGAGTATCCATAAATCGAAAGGTTTGGAGTTTCCTGTAGTTATATTACCAAAAATGGAATTTGATTTAGGAATTAATAATAAATCTAAATTTTTAATTTCTACAGAAAACAGAATATTGTATACACCTTCCGGAAAAGAATCTCCAATTGAAGAAATAAAATCGTTTACGGAACAAGAATTAGGACAAATAAAAACCGATTCAATAAATAAATGTTATGTAGCAATGACAAGACCAATTGAACGATTATATATTAACCAAGAATACAAAAAAGCATCAAAATTTGCAGAACTTTTTCATGGTGTTTTAACTCAAATAGATGGTGTTAAAACAGAAATTGAAGGTGGATTTAAACTTACTTTAGGAGAACAAAAGGAAATTATTCGTTTATCTGAAAATGATGAAGCGCCTCATTTTATTCCAAAAAATGTAGCAAATCGTTTGTGGTTTCCTGATATTTCACTTCAAGATCAAAAAGATTTAACAGATCAAAACACTCTTTCTGATGCTCAACGATTTGGAAATCAATTGCACATATTACTTTCAATAGTTAATACTGTAACTGAAATTGATTCCTGTGTAAATGATTTGAATAAATCAGGAGAAATTGAAGTTGAATTCATCGAACGTTTAAAATTAGAAATTCACGAAATTTTAACAGACAATGACTACCAAGAACTTTTTGCCGATTGCATAGATATTTTAAGTGAACAACCAATTATTCTTGATGAATTTACAACTATTCGTCCTGATAAGGTTATTTTGAAGGAGGTTGAGAGTGATGTTGAGAATAAGGTTGAGGTTGAGAATATAATTAATCAAAAGGCTATTGTACTTGATTATAAAACTGGGCTTCCGAATAAAAAATACACAAAACAGGTTACTGAATATGCGTTGGCTTTGAAAGAAATTGGATATATTGAAGTGGAAGCTTATCTGTTTTATACTGCAACTAAAAAATTAGAACGGATCATTTAGAAAGATACAATTCTCCTTTTTCAATTCTTAAATTGGAAGGTAGATTGTTTGTATACAAACTTCCTGTACCTAAACCTTGGGGTAAAAGATTAGTATATTCTCCAGTAAATTGAGCAATAGCACTTAAACCAATATTTGATTCAAGTGCAGAAGTAATCCACCAAGGAATTGAGAATGAATCGGCTAATTCAATCCATTCTTTACATCCTTTTATCCCACCATGTAAACTTGGTTTTAATATAATAAATTGAGGTTGAATCACTTCTAGTAATTCTCTTTTTTTATAATTATCAGTTACCCCTATTAATTCTTCGTCTAAAGCAATCGGAAGCTTTGTTTCCTCACATAATCTTTTCATTTCAATCCATTGACCTTGTTGAATAGGTTGTTCAATAGAATGAATATCATAATCTGAGAGAATTTCTAATTTTGAAAGAGCTTCATTAGGCGAAAAAGCTCCATTTGCGTCTACTCTTAAAGTTATTTCTTCAGCTGAAAACCGTTTTCTAATTCCTTCTAATAATTTTATTTCAGAACTAAACTCGATTGCGCCAATCTTCATTTTTAAACAAGAATAGCCTTCAATTAATTTTTGTTCAATTTGTTTTAGCATAAAATTTTCATTACCCATCCAAATCAAACCGTTAATTGGAATTCTTCGTTCTCCAATTGAAAATGAATTAGTAAAAATAACACCTCTTCCCCCATTTTTATAATCGAGAAATGCCGTTTCCAATCCAAATAAAATAGAAGGAAACTCATCTAATAAACTCAAATCAGCAAGAAAAACATCAACAGATTCACAAACTTCTTTCAGTTTCCTTTTATAGGAATCAAAATCAATAAAATCAGGAGATAATCCGGGTATAATACTACATTCACCTATTCCTTTTTTAGAAGTGTTATTTCCCTCAACTAATTCTATAAACCATGAATGTTTCTCAACTAAAACTCCACGACTTGTTCCGCTAGGATTCTGAAAGAAAAATGTATGTTTAGAAAAAGTTGCGTTCATATCTTTGAAACCAAATGAATAAGGAAACGGTAAAAATATTTTTAAATATTTAAAAATACACTAACAAAAACCGCAAGTGCAAAAGTAGATAATGCAACTTTCTTTAATTCAGGATCAAAATCAGCTGGATTTTTAGTTTTCATTACTTTATTTAAATGAAGAAATAAGACAATGCAAGGAAGCAATCCAATATAAGCTAGTATGGAGTTTTGTTTTGAAAGGAAAATAGCAAGACAAATGATTCCTCCTATTATTAAAAAAGCATGATAAAATTTCGCCTTATTACCTCCTATTTGAACGACTAAAGTCCTTTTACCGACTTTCTCATCATTAATTCGATCCCTCATATTATTTAAATTAAGTACAGCTGTACTTAAAAGTCCAATTGTGATTGCCGGTAAAATATTGATCCAATCAAATGATTTAGAGTACAATGTATAAACCCCTAAAACACTTACTAAACCAAAGAAAATAAAAACAAATACATCTCCAAATCCATTGTAACCATAGGCTTTTTTACCAACTGTATAGGTTATTGCTGCAAGAATACATAATGCTGTTAGAATCACATAAAACCATAAAATATTCGTCGACATATTTTGAGTTCCAATATAAATCAATGGCAAAGCTGAACAAATACTTAGAAATGAAGTTAAAATAACTGCTTTTTTCATTTCAGATTGTGAAATAACACCTGACTGAACTGCTCTCATCGGACCAATTCGATCCGAATTATCAGCACCTTTTTGACTATCCCCTAAATCGTTCGCTAAATTCGATACTATTTGAAAAAGTACTGTTGTTAAAATTGCTAACGTAAAAATTAACCCATTCCAATAACCGTTTTTATATGCTATAAACGAACCTAATACAATTCCAGAAAGAGATAATGGAAGAGTTCTCAATCGAAGCGCTTTCAACCATGCTTGGGATTTTGTCATAAAGTAAAAATAATTAAATAAAACGTCAACGAATACTTTATCACTTAATTAAAATTACATTTCCTGTAACAATTTTTTCTTTGTCTTTATTGAGTTCTTTGTAATGTATTTTCCATATATACAAGCCATCTTGACATAATATACCATCCATTCCATAATTTCCATTCCACCCTTTTTCAGAATCATGAGTTTCGAATACTAATTCACCCCATCGATTAAAAATAAACATTGTGAAATTAAATGGATCATAACCTGATGTAAATACAGGCTTAAAAACTTTATTTAAATTATCCTCATCTGGCGTAAATGAATTTGGGACATAAAAAACTAGTTCTTCTATTATTTTTATAACTCGTTCAGTTGTATCAGTACAACCTTGAGAATTTTTAGCAACTAATGTTACAAGGTATTGACCTTTTTCAAATGCATATTCATGAATTATATCTTCCAATTCACTTCCTGTATTGTCACCAAAACTCCACTCATAGAGTGATGCATTTTTAGAAGTATTTGTAAATAGAATAATTGGATCTACAGTAGTACCTTCACTTTTATTTACATCAAATGATGCTTCAGCTTTTGGTAAGGTACAAATCATTTTAGTATTGGTTAATTTATTAGAACAACCATTAGAATATGAAACAAGTGAAATATCAAAACATCCTGATTTTGTAAAAGTATGTTTTACTTCACTATTTAATTTTTGAAGTGAAATTATGTTTCCATCTCCAAAATCCCATACTACTGAATCACTTTTTGGTAATGAATTATTTGTAAAAGTAATTTGTAAAGGTAAACACCCACTATTAATGTCGGATATAAAATTTGTTGTTGGTGATGGTGTAACTATTATGTTTTTACTTGTTTTACATCCATTTTCATCCATATATGTTATTTGACTTGATCCCATTTTGACACCAGTAACAGTTCCTAAATCATTTATTGTAGCAATTTGAATTGTTCCTGATGTCCAAGGATTAGTAGGTGATTTAATTCCGCTTCCTATTAAATTAACTTGATTTCCTTCACATAATTTTAAGTTTCCAGTTATTTTAGGATTTGGAACACTTATAGAAATTGTATTTTTACATCCAATATTATCTGTATAAGTAATTGTACTTTTTCCTTCACTAATACCTGTAATTAATCCTGTCGAACCATTAACAGAAATACTCGAAGGTGAATCTGAAACCCATGAAGTGGATCCTGAACTTGAACTATTACTTGTTAAAGCGTAGGTATTACCAATACAAATTATTGCAGGTCCTGTTATTGTTGGTGTTGGATTTATAGTAATAGTGTATGTATTAGGTGTTCCAATACAACTATTTACTGTTGGGGTAACTGTTATTATTGAACTTATAGCAGCAGAACCTGTATTAGTAGCATTGAAACCCGTGATATTACCTGTTCCTAAAGCAACCAAGCCTATAGCTGTATTGCTATTTGTCCATGTGTAAGTTCCTCCTGTTGGAGTACTTGTAAAAGCAGTAGTCGCTAATGCTCCACCATTACAAACATCTATAGTAGTTGGAACAGTAACTATTGGGGTAGGTTTTACGTTAATAGTATAACTATTTGCTGTTCCTAGACAACCATTTACTGTTGGAGTAACTGTTATTGTTGAACTTATAGCAGCAGAAGTTGTATTGGTAGCATTGAAACCCGTGATGTTTCCTGTTCCTAAAGCAACCAAGCCTATGGCTGTATTGCTATTTGTCCATGTGTAAGTTCCTCCTGTTGGAGTACTTGTAAAAGCAGTAGTAGATACTGCTCCACCATTACAAACATCTATAGTTGTTGGAACAGTAACTATTGGGGTAGGATTAACAGTCACTAAAACAGATTTAATTGTGCTACAACCCCCTGAAGATGTGCCTTTAATATAATAAGTACTCCCTAATTTAATAGCATTAGCTGTACCATTTGAAGTTGGTATAGCAGTACCATTATTATCAATCGAATAAGCATATGTTAATCCAGATGATGTACCAGTAGTTATTGAATTAGCTAAATCAACTGTAGAACCATTACAAATTGGCGCTGGATCTATCACATTTACTACTGGATTCCCAACTGTTAATGTTCCTGATGCTTGCGCAATTGTACAACCTTTTATTACTATCGATATAGCATCTAAGAAATTACCCATAGAAGCAGAACCTCCAGAGGTACTAACAGCGGTAAACTGAAGCCTATAATTTGTTGGGACAGTGCTAGGAAAAGTATAGTTTACAGTACGGTATCCCCAACTAGTATTTCCATCACTGAATGTACCTAAATTTACGTATGGACCTCCAACAGGGCCTATCTCAACTTGCATAACATCTACCCCATTTCTTCCTCTATGAGCAAAAGAAATATCTACAGTGCTATTGGGTAAAGCTGTAAAATCTTGGTATAATGAAGCAACTTGAGTAGCGTTTAATTCTACAAATTGATTCCCTGAATATGAAGGAACACCCAGATAATCCTTACCCCAAAATTCAATTTTACCATCTGTAGCAGTTGTTTTCCAACAAGGAACAGAAGATTGATTGACCAATGTATAGTTATTATAAATAGATAAATTCACATCATCAAAATCTGTATTACAAATTAAACTTTTATTTGTAACATTTACAGAATACATTCCCGCTTTGTTTGCTGTAAAACTAGCAACATTGCCTGGATTTGTAAATCCTGTGGGAACAGTCCATGAATAATTATAAGAACCTGAAGGTACAACTGTAGCAGTAATAGTAGCACTTCCGTTTACACAAACATTTGGACTATTTACAGTAACAACTGGTGGTGCATCAACGGTTACTTTAATTTCTTTGAAATCTCTACAACTTGTATACGCTGGATTAGCAAGAATTGCATACACATAATAATCACCGCCAAGATTAGGTAAAGAACCAGAATTTCCTAAAGCAGTAGGAGTATAAGATGCAACTCCACTTGTGATTGATGCATCTCCTAAAGCTGTTCCTCCAGTATACATATTTGTTCCCGTTTGCGCAGATGTAAAATAAACAAATTTCACTCCTCTAGTTACAGTTTCAGTAGTTGTAACCGAAAATAAGTTTGGTGTTCCATCTTTACAAGCTTTTTGTCCAGAACTAGGTAAAGTAATAGTTGGACAGCAAATTTGCACAGTTAATAGAACAACATTAGAGGTTACTGAACATGAATTAATAGCTTCTTTGATTACAACTCTGTATTTATGACCGTCTAAACCTGTATTTTTTGTAATACTCAATTTAATAGTCGTTGCACCTGAAAATACTCCCGCATTAGCAACATCTGTAAAAGTAGTGCCATTATCAATACTTTCTTGCCATTGATAAGTAGCAGCATTTGTTGCAACAACAGAAAATTCAACTGGTAAATCATCACATTTTGATACATCTATCGGTTGGGTAGTAATAACTGGAATTTTAACAAGGTTTATTTTATAAATTTTGTAAGAAGAACAAGTTGCTACTGTTCCGTTTGAACTATATAAAACCTCCAAAACTTCATTACCAACAATTGGATTTGCCGGATCAATAGAAATAAGTCCCGTTGAATTATCTATAGTAACACCAATTGGAACTGTATTTGCGAAATCATAAGTTCCTGTACCTGCTGTGACAACAACTCCATTTACTTTAATTTCAGGTTGAGGAATTGTTGCTTGATTTGGTGTATAGCAAATATTAACATCTGCACGCTCAATTAAATCCATTGATCTTGGAGTAACAGTAACCGTTTTTGTTGCCTGACAAGCACCAGAAACAGTTATATAATTTACAGAATAAGTTGTGCCTCCTACTCCACCACGAATACTTCCTGTAACTGCATCGATTGTTACACCACTTGGCGGTGAAACCAAAGAAAAAGTTCCTCCAGTTTTAGTAATATTTGTTGCTCCACCCCAAAATGTTACTAGGTCTTTTGCACAATAAGTATTGTATTCAAAATAAGGATCATCAATATTTACTTTAACATCTATTTCCTTTGAAGATTGACAATTTAAATTTGAATTGGAAGTATTGTATTTAGCTTTTAGAATTGTGTTTGCAGTAGCACCTGAAATTAAACCAGTTGTTGTTGAAATAGAAACACTAGAAGGTGGATTAGTTAAAGAAAATAGACCGCCTGTTTTAGCCACACTTGTCGCAGCAACTGCAGCACCTGATCCTATTCCAGGACAAAAATCAGCTATAAAAAAAGAAGGGTCATCTTTTGCGTTTATAGTAATTTTAAAAATCATTTCTGGTCCGATACAACCATTTTTCTTAGGCACTACTTTAATTGTTGAACTTAAAGGAGCGGTTGAAGTATTTACTGCAGTTAAAGTTGGGATAGTATTTGATCCAGATGAAGATAAACCGAAACTTGTATTATCATTTATCCAATCAGCAGTTACAGTAGCATCAATTGTTCCTGGAGAAGGATTTACTTTATTTAAAATTATTGGAGATAAACTTGGTGATAACACATCGCCTGGACATAAAACAATATCAGAAACCTGAACTATTTGAGGCCCTCCAGCTGCACTTACGACAATAAGTTTTTTTGTTCCATTACAAGTTGGTGATTTTAAAACAACTGAATATGTCCCTCCTTGTAAATTTGAAAAAATATTAGAAGCCTGCCATGTTAAACCATTGTTAATACTATATTCATTACCAGTTGCAGGTAAAGGATTTGTAAAAGTGACACTTCCATTACCAGTTCCACAAGAAGTTTCATTCACAACCGTTGCATTAAAAGTGCTTATTTCAACTGTGATTAGTTTAGAACAAACTTCAAGATTAGTTTGGGTATTGATTAATGAAACTTTATAAACTGTTGTTTTCGTAGGTTTTACTTGAACACTAAAAGGATTTTCATTTGTATTGGATTCAGCAATTTTTAAATTATCTGTAACATTTTGCCAAACCGTTTTAAAATTTGCCGTTGCAGTTATATTTATACGATCTAATCCCCAAACATCATTAATAGCTGCTGTTGATTTGTATTGTTGCCATCTGAAAGTAGTACTACTTGAAATTGCATCGTCAGGTACTCTGTAATAATATCTTTTCCAAGTTGTAGTAGGTGAATCGGATGGCTTGGATGTTGGTTCAGAAACAGACTTTGGAGGAAAAAAATAATGCAGTCGCTTCCAAGTTGTTCCGTCAGTCGAATATTCAACATATACACCTTCTTGAATTTCATCCGGTCCCTCACAATCTTTTGAATTTGGTTCACCACTATCAGCCTGAACTGCCATTCTAAAATCAAAAGAAAGGGAACCTCCTTTGGTTACATCTAATTTTTTTGAACTTAAATTTCGTGGCGAATTCTCTGTACGTGTCCAAAAATGAACTCCTTCAAGGCCAGGTCCACATGGGGCGTCCCATCTAGGGTCAATTACAGACGACCAATCTTGACCTAAAGTTGAACCAGTAAAAGTATTGTTAATTAATGCCGCTCCCATATAGCCATCAGCTGTTAAATCAACACTTTCACCTTCACAAATTGTAATTTTATCATTTACTATTGTACGAGGTGACTTAATAGTTACTGAACAATTTTGAGGTGCATCATAACAAGAAATATCAGCAATAAAACCCGCAGTTGTACTAGATTTTTTAAATTCTACTTTTAAATTAGTACCTGGAGAAGAACAAACCATTCCTGGTCCTTTAAAACTTGGGTAAGATGTATTATCCTGATCCCATTGATCTGTTGCTTTGTAGATAAGTGCAGAACCATCGTAAAAAGTAAGATTAGATCCCCCTACTAACCAATCTGTTTGTCTAAATGTCAAACAAACTCCTTCTGTTGCTGATTGGGTTTTAAATGTTACAGTTTCAGTTCCTGTTCCTGAAGGTATATTTCCAGTTATTCCACCACCATCAGCAAATATACCACCGCAATCTTCTACAATTTGGTTGTTCCAAACATTCGATAAATACACATCCGATTTTGTAGAAGTAGAAACTGTATTTCCATTTGTTGTATTTATTGTTTTATTATAACAATAATCAGCTGAATTATAAGTATATACATCAAAAACATAATTTGTAGATACCGTTAATCCTGAAACGGTGACATTAGAACCATTTCCGTTGTATACAACAATATTACCCAAACCAGTTGTTGCAGGTGAAGTGTTAAATAAATTAGTAGCAGATAAATAATTTGCCCCAAATGTTGGCACAACTCTAGTAGCAGTTGCTAGACGAGCTACAACAATCACTTTATCACCCGAACCAGCGGTCCAATTCAACGAAATATCGGTTTTTGTTTTATTGGTAACGTTTAAGTAACTTGCTTGATTTAAAGGTGTTTGACACTCTGCTAATGTAGTAGCATCAAAGGTATAAGGATTATCTGTTTTAAAACAATTACCCGTTGTATTATACGGAAAAACATAAAATCTATATTTTGTATCTAATGTGAGACCTGTAACATTTGCTAATGTTCCAGTTCCATTGTAAACAACTGTATAAGAACCTATTGCTCCACCTAAAGAATAAGCAGTTCCACTAGAAGGAACCGTAACTGCAGGATAAGTTGCTGGATTTGAACCTGTAGTTTGTGGAGCCATAATAACCAAAACTTTATCTCCAATGCCATTTTTCCAATTAACATCTAATGTTGTTTTAGAAGCTGAACTTATAGTATTTCCTGTTGCTGATGCTGAAGAAGTTGGTTGAGCGCAATTTACTACTCCTGTTACTTTAACGTTATCGTGATAATAGGTTGGCGAATAATTTGCCCCCCAGTGACTTACTTTAATAATTAAAGAATTACCTATTAAACCTGAAACTTTTAAAGTACTTCCACTAAGAGTCGCGCCAGAACTAGATGCAATGCTACCATTACCAATAATAGAACCTATTGAAATCCAAGTTACACCGTTATCTAAAGAATAGTACGCTTGTACTCCAGCAGTTGAAGCTCCATTTCCTTTTAATAAATCAATAGAAATTGATGCCGTATAGGCCGAAATATTAATTGTTGAAGAAATCCAATTTAAAGGTGAAGTTTGTGATGCTTTAGTATCAAAAGCCTCAAATTTTCCAGCGTTAACTTTAAAATATCCCCCTAAATTTCCAGGCGCATCTATAGTCCAATTGGTTACCCCAGACATATTAATACTTGATACTTGTTTTCCTTTACCATCATTAGTGCTAAAATCTTCAGAATATAAAGTAACTTGTCCCCAACTTAAAAAAGCAGTCAATAGAAATAAAGCAACTAATTTGCTTGTACTTCCAAAGATTTTATTAATATTTTTCATTTTCATTTTTATATTTTTTTCAACTTGAAACGCTAATTTTTATAGCATTTCTTATGAATTTGAATTATTAAAAAAACAGAAAGAGATTGAATTATTATAAAAATCAACAAACCTTTCTTTAAACTAGGACGAAAATTGTTGTTAATAGTTGCTCTATTGAAACCATTAAAAATTATCTAGCCTACAAAAATACAATTAATAAAATTTAAAATCAAAACATGGTTATATATCATAAATGGATAGTTATAAAATTAATAATAATTACAAGTTAAAGTCCCCTATACACTCAAAAGAGCT
>CANCQX010000085.1 GCA_947380375.1 Flavobacteriales bacterium | reverse complement strand
AAAAAGAAAAAAATAAAAAATGGATTGCTGAACAAGAATTCAAAGATAATGAACGAAAAGTTGTTCAGGAACTACTTCGTCTATATGTCGCTTATGATATTATTAATCTAACTGAAGATGAGTTTGATGATTTTATCATTTTTTTAAATATTAATGAAACATTTTTGAAAACAGCAACAGAAATGGAATTAATTACTTTTGTTCAGGATAAATTTGAGCATTTTAAGAGACTTCATTCAATCGCAATTGAAGAAAATTATATTTGGAAATCTGAATTGGAAAAAAATAATAAAAAGCAGGCATTAATTGATTTATTAAAATTATTTGTTGCACATGAATTGATTAATTTACCTGAAGTTGAATTTGATAAATTTATTGATTTTATGAAGATGGAAGATTCTTTTCTAAAAGTTGCTTCTGAAACGGAATTGATAAACTTTGTACAAGACAAATATGCTAAATACATTGCTTTTTATAAATTAAATTTTGATACACTGAAAGTAGATTATCAAATTACAGATATTGATAACTATAAGTGGAAATCTGATTTAAATTGTAATAATAAAAAAGAAGCAATTACTCAATTGATAAAAATGTATATAGAACATCATGTAATTGATTTAGAGACTTCAGAGTTTGATAGATTTGTTCGTTTTATGAATTTAGATGAATTATTTATGAAATCTTCAAGCGATTCAGAATTAATTTATTTTGTTAAAGAAAAGTATAAAAAATACCTTCAGTTTTATAAGATAAAATAAATGCAAACACTACATCAACTCCTATCCGGAGAACTTATTGGGTCATCTAAAATTCAAATTTCATGTGGTTTGAATGATTTTCCAAGAGAATTATTCGAATTACAAGATACATTAGAGTTTTTAGACTTGTCAGGTAATAATCTCTCTCAGTTACCAGAAGATTTTGGCAATTTTAAGAAGTTAAAAATTCTATTTATTTCAAACAATAAATTTAAAGTTTTTCCTAAGGTTGTTGCAAATTGTCCTTCTTTAACAATGATAGGATTTCGATCGAATCAAATGGAAGAAATACTAGAAGATTCATTTCCTCTGAAACTTCAATGGTTAATTTTGACTGATAATAAAATTGAAAAATTACCAAAATCAATTGGTAAGTGTGAATTTTTACAGAAGTTTGGAATTGCGGGAAATAGATTGAATTCTTTACCTGATGAAATGAAAAATTGTAGAAATTTAGAGTTGTTAAGAATTTCTGCGAATCTTATTGAAGAATTACCAAATTGGTTATTATTGTTACCTCGACTATCATGGTTAGCTTATTCAGGTAATCCATGTTCATTAATTGCTGATCGGTCTGTTCAAATTAATACTGTTTCTTGGAATGATTTGGTTATCATTAATCAATTGGGTGAAGGTGCTTCTGGTATCATTTCGAAAGCAATTTTAAAATCGAAAGATTCAAAAGAGGTAGCTGTGAAAATTTTCAAAGGGGAGGTAACTAGTGATGGTCTACCACAAGATGAATTAGCAACATGTATAGCGGCAGGATTTCATTCTAATTTGGTGCCGTTAATTGCTGAAATTCAAGGGCATTCGGAGCTGAAAAAAGGGATTGTGATGGAATTAATTTCTACTGATTATAAAAATTTGGGGAATCCACCAAATTACGAAACATGTACTAGAGATGTTTTTCAATCCACACAAAATTTATCATTAGAGCAAGTTAAAAATATACTATTATGCATTGCTTCTGTTGCTAGTCATTTGCATAATAGGGGAATTGTTCATGGTGATTTATATGCTCATAATACATTAGTCAATTCTGATGGAAATGCATTATTAGGAGATTTTGGAGCTGCAAGTTTTTACGATTTGAAGTCTGAAAATGCGGCGCAAATTGAACGAATAGAAGTTAGAGCTTTTGGATGTATGGTTGAAGATTTATTGGATCAAGTTTCTCTTGAAGATAAGCAAAGCGAGATTTATTTTTCCTTTAGTAGTATAAAAGAAAATTGTTTTAATGAGGTAGTTTCTGAAAGAATTGGATTTAATGAAATAATTAATTTAATCTCTTAATACCAGTAATTGTTGAATTTAGGTATGTTATTAAAACATACCTAAAAATTTCTTAGGAATTGAAGATTCATATCTCATAAGTCTACCGGTAACTGGGTGATTAAAAGCAATTACTTGAGCATGTAGAGCTAGTCTTTCAATTGGACTACAAGTAGATCCATATTTTTTATCACCTATAACAGGGTGTTTTATATCTTGCATATGAACACGGATTTGATTTTTTCTACCCGTTTCAAGATTGACTTTTAACATTGAAAATCCCTTTTTGAAATTCATTACTTTGTAATGAGTAACAGCTTTTTTACCTTTTTTGGGATTTTGAGAAGAATGAACAATCATCGAAGCCTCACTTTCAGTTAAGTAGGAAGTAATAGTTCCTGCCTGTTCTTCCATTTTACCTTCAACTATTGCAATATAAGTTCTTTCTTGAATTGTTTCATTCCAAGACTCCTGTAATTTCGTTTTTATTTCTTCATTTTTAGCAAATAAAATTAATCCAGATGTTTCTCTGTCTAATCTATGAACTATGTAAATTTTATTGTCTTTGTTCGCTTTTTTAACATGCTCACTTAATGTTGCGAAAGCTGTTTTATTTTTCTCTTTATTTGAAGCCATAGTTAATAAACCTGCTTCTTTATTGATTACAATAATATCCTTATCTTCGTGAATAATTTCTAAACCTCTGTAGTTAGTTTGTTGAATAGAGCCTTTTCTAGGACGAATTGAAACTGTTTGTCCAATTCGTAATGGTAAGTTAAATTGTGTTTGAACACGACCATCAACTTCAACAAATTTATCTCGTAATAATGTTTTTATATTGTTTCTGTTTTTACCTGGTAATGTAGCAATTAGAAAAACCATTAATTCAGTGTCAATTGTTACTTTGAAGCCTTCAAATTTAGGTTTGATTGCACTTGCTAGAGTTCTTTTAGTTTTCAATTTCATTGTTTGAAGTGTTCTTTAATTTGTAAAGGTAGCTAAAACATTAGGAAGTATAGTTCGGTTTATATTAAAAAGGAATTTTTCAAAATAATTTTATTTTTTTCAAAAAAAAATAGTTGTAATTTGAAAAAATAACTATAAATTTGTATTGATTTAGGTGGTTAGGTTAGGTTGATTTAAAATGAGAGAAGACGCCCGTCTTCTCTCATTTTTTTTGGCTTTTACTTTTAAATTTAAAATAATAGATATAATGGAAGTAGGTATAGAGAAGCATGATCCATTTGCAGTATTAAAAGTTAAGGAGTTTAATTTTTTTCTAACTAATAAATTTTTCTTTACGTTAGGTATTCAGATGCAAAGTGTTATTGTTGGTTGGCAAATTTATGCCTTAACGAAGGATGTTTTTGCTTTAGGTATTATTGGTTTAACAGAAGCTATACCATTTATATTAGTATCATTGTTTTCTGGTCATATAGCTGATAATTTCGATAGAAAGCGTATTATTTTATTTTTTACATTTTTTTTAATTATAGCAACTAGTATTCTGTACTATTTTACGTTGGAAACTTCTGTTATATTATCAAGACATGGTTCATTTCCAATTTTTGTTATTATTGGCTTTATAGGTGTTATTCGAGGTTTTTTATCGGCTGCTTTTCCCTCAATAATGTCTCAAATTATCCCAAGAAAATTATATACTAATGCAGCGACATGGAATAGTACAATATGGCACATCGCCTCAGTTTTAGGTCCGGCAAGTGCTGGTTTTTTTATTTCAATTAATTATTCAACTGCTTATGTTGTCGATTTATGTCTAATTGTAATTTCATTTTTAGCTTTTTTATTTATAAAATCAAAACCGATTCCTAAGAAAGAAAAAATAGAGTCTTTATATGAAAGTTTATCCGCTGGAATTAAATTTGTTTTTAAGAATCAATTAGTTCTTGGAGCATTGTCACTTGATTTATTTGCGGTTTTATTTGGAGGTGCTATTGCCTTACTGCCTGCTTTTGCTGATAAAGTATTACATGTTGGAGCAGTTGAATTAGGTTTTTTAAGAGCTGCTCCTGCAGTTGGAGCCGTTGTAATGGCCATGTTATTAGCATACAAACCCTTAGGTCGTAATGCTGGTAAAAATTTATTTGTTTCAGTAGGATTGTTTGGTTTAGCGACAATTTTATTTGGAATATGTACCAATTTCTATCTGGCTTTGTTTTTTCTTTTTTTAACAGGAGCATTTGATAATGTTAGTGTAGTTATTAGGCATACTATACTTCAATTATCAACACCAGACGAAATGAGGGGGAGAGTTTCTGCTGTAAATGGAATCTTTATTGGTTCATCTAATGAAATAGGGGCATTTGAATCTGGGGCAACAGCTAGAATTTTTGGTCTAAAGCCATCGATTGTTCTTGGAGGAGTTTTAACGATTGGAGTTGTATTAATTATTTCAAAACTAACTCCTAAACTTCGGAAATTAAATATTGATTCGTTGAAATGAAAGAGTAGAAGAAGGGTGATTATGAAAAGTAGTTCATCACAAATTTCTCCTCAATCCCACTAGAAAATAGAATATAAACAAATAGTTAGTTATCTAAATTGACTTATATTATAGAGTTTCGAGATTTTAGTGAACTTTTGTCCAAAAATTAAATAGAAATGAATTCTAGAGATGCAATAAGTTATATGAATAATACCTAATTAAAAATTCAATTAAAAATTCAAAAATAAAAAACTATCCTCTCAACAATTCAATTACTGTAATTTCCGGTAATATCCCAACTCTTCCTGGAAAACCTAAAAACCCGAAACCTCTATTTACATAAATGTATTTATTTTTTTTCTCATAGGCTCCTGCCCATTGAGGATATAGATATTTAATAGGACTCCATTTAAAACCAGGGACCTCAATTCCGAATTGCATTCCGTGAGTATGACCTGAAAGCGTTAAATGAATATGTTTCTCATGATGTAAGGTTTGAGCTTCCCAATGAGATGGATCGTGTGAAAGTAATAATTTGAAGTCACTATGATGAACATCTTCTAACGCTTTATCTAAATCTCCATATTGATGAAATCCCCTTAGCCCCCAGTTTTCAACACCTAATAATGATATATGTTGACCATCTTTTTCAATTTTCAAACTTTCGTTCAGCATTAAACGGAAACCAATTTCACTATGAATCTCTTTTAAACGATCTAAATTTTTTGCTTTTAAATGTTCCGTTTCCCATTTTATATAATCACCATAATCGTGATTTCCTAAGATTGAAAATTTACCCATTGGTGCTTTAAGTTGAGAGAAACTTTCGATCCAATCATTCATTTCTTCAGCACTATTATTGACTAAATCTCCCGTAAAGACTAAAAGATCGCTTTTTTGATCATTTGCTAATTTAATCCCTCCTTCAACAGCTTCTTTGTTATCAAAACTACCTGAATGTATATCAGATAATTGAGTGATTTTAAAACCATGAAATGCTTCGGGCAAATCCTTGAAGGTGAGTTTTACCTTATGAACTCTATATTCATATTTCCCTTTCATTAATCCATAAATTATTCCAAAAAAGGGAAGTGCAGCTATACCTAAACCAATTTGACTTACAAATTTTCTTCTACCATTAAAATAGGAAATTGGATTTTTATTTGTTGAAAAATTTGAAGATATCCAAATAGTTAAAGCATTTATTCCTCTAAAAATGTCTTCTATTAATAAAAAAGGGATAATAATTAATTTAGGAGCAAGTGATAAAATCATTAAACCGAATAAAACACTCATTTGTGGTGATGGTCCATTTGTAAATTTTCCAGTAAATGCGTAAATAAGGATTATTGATATCAGCAGAAGATCAAAAACCCAATATGTCCATTGAATTATAGCTATTGCAGTAGAATTTAAGTTTGAAGTAACAGTTTTAATTGCCTGAAAGCAATATAAATCAATAATTATCCAAATACAAGTGATTACCAAAAATCTCATTTCAACTATTTTAATTAAGCACTAAATTACGCTCACATATCTAATTAGTCATCTATTTTGACTGATTTTTATACAAATTTAACTTTAAATGATTTGAATCATTCTTTATTAATAAAATAATTCAAATTTACATTCTAAGTTTTTTATCAATTAATATTGTTTTAATCTGAAATTTGAGATTAAATATCATGAATATCTATTTTATATATAAAATTTCACAATTTATTTATTCCTAGATTTCAATTACTTAACATTTAGTTTTAAATAAATTCAAAAAAAACGGAATAAAAACTTGTAGATTTAATAAAACGCCTTATATTTGCACTCGCAGAGACAAAAGAGTCAAAGCAAAAAAAGATTCTGTAGCTCAGCCGGTAGAGCAATACACTTTTAATGTATGGGTCCTGGGTTCGAATCCCAGCGGGATCACTGAAAGCCACTCTTTTGAGTGGCTTTTTTCATTAAAACCCTCTAAATTTAAGGATTTACATCAATTTTATAGGATATTCAAATCAATTCAAATACAAATAAATACAATTGAATTGAAAGAAAATTACAACAATTCGGTTAGCAAGAATATAATATATATTTGCTAACCGAATGCAACCAATTATAGCTGTATATTAGCTATTTACGCATTCTTTTATCTTCGTTTTAAGCATCAAATAAATGTTTAATCGGTTAGCAAAAAAGAACAAAATGATTAATTCAAGAAACTACAATTTCTCTATTCTATTTTGGTTGAATAAAGATAGAATTCAAAGTAATGGTGAAATGCCTATTTACATGAGAATTACCATTGATGGTAAGCGAGTTGAAATTTCATCACAGAAAACAATATTACCAGAACTTTGGGACCAAAAGGCTCAACAAGTAAAAGGTAAAGACAACACAATTAGAATGATGAATAGTTACCTTGATATGACAAAAGGTAAAATTCAAACAATCTATAATCAGTTAATTTTTAATGGTGGAAATATTACTTCAGCAATCATAAAGAATCAATTCCTAGGTAAAGTAGTTGAAGAAAAACCAAATCATAAAACAATTATGGAGGCCTTTGATTATCACAATCTAAAAATGGCCGAAACTGCCAAAGTTGGTAAAGTCAGTGAAAAAACTTTGGTCAGATATAAGATAACACAAAACAAAGTGAAATCCTATATGAAAGAAAAATTCAAAGTTGAAGATAAGTCATTACCCGAGTTAAGACTCTCATTTGTAACCGAGTTTGAACACCATTTATTAACTGTCGATAAAATTCAATCAAACACCGCACACAAATACATTAAGAATTTAAAAAAGATTATGAACATGGCAGTTGGTTTAGATTGGATTCCATCCAATCCATTTAATCAATTCAAATGTTCTTATCAAAGTCCGGAACGAGAAATATTAAATAGAGAAGAATTATACACCTTAATGAATAAAGAAATTTCTATTCCAAGAATTGAAGAAGTTCGAGATGTATTCCTTTTTTGTTGTTATACAGGATTTGCCTATTCCGATGTTTATCAGTTCGAAAGTAACGCGGTAATTATTGGATTAGACGGAGAATATTGGTTAAGTACCAACAGACAAAAAACTGGAACAAAAGAAAGCGTTCCGCTTCTTCCAGTTGCTCTAGAAATTATCAATAAATACAAAGACAGTGATTATTGTAAGAAGAATAACAAGTTACTTCCTGTGAACAGTAATCAACGTTACAATGCTTACTTGACAGAAGTTGCTGATATTTGTGGTATTACAAAACACTTAACTTCTCACATTGCACGCCATACATTTGCAACAACAGTTACGCTCTCAAATGGAGTACCTATCGAAACTGTTAGTTCAATGTTAGGTCACACAAGTATTAGAACAACACAGATATATGCTAAAGTTGTAGAACAGAAAGTAAGTGACGATATGAAAATGTTAAGGCAAAAATTACATTTCGATTCTCAAAAATTGAAAATTGTAGGTTAGTATAAAAAAACTCATCGGGTATAGTATATTATATATCTGATGAGTTTTTTTTTATTATAATTATGCTTTATTTTAATTAACTCTAAATTTTTAACTACATATAAGTCAAAATAGATTTCATGGTTCAGTATTAAAGAAAGTTGGAGGAATTATTAAGTAACGAATATTTTTTTTAAACGTTTCTTAAATTTAATCAACTGATAAGATATTCATGAAAAATTATTTCAATCAACTAAATAAAGAAATGCTTTTTAGTATTTCTAAAATACCAAATCAAAATCAAAGTGTTTTTTACTCAAGTAAAATTCAAATTATTGAATCAACTCTTGAAAAATTAAAAATTTTCCTATCCTCCAATTCATTTTTGAGTATGCAAGAGGAGATTGATTATTTTAAGTTTCAAAAACCAATGATTGTTTCCAAATTGATTTTCTATAAACGATTGTTATTTATTGAAATGGAGCGACCTCACGGTAGTATAGAAAATAAAATTGAACACTTAGAAAATGAACTCAAGCTTTTAACTATTTACTGTCGCGAAAATACTGCTTTCGTTCATTACATTCGTTCGGGAAAATCAGATATGGATGAACGTTATTTTTTTCGGGAAAATGCAAGAAACTATCAGATGCACGATTCCTTTACTTGTGAAATCGATTATAACAATGGAACAGGTCATGATTATCGACTTTCTGTACTAATTGCGAATGAATCATTAGAAAATCACATACAAGAACAATTAGATGCAATGAAAAATCCACAACTGATTTCTTCAAAAACAGAAACTTCCACATATAGTTCCACATGTGGAAGTCCAAATTTGAATTGGACAGGTTCTCAAAGTGACCTAGTAGAGTTGATTTATGGGTTAAATCTCCAAAAAGTAATCAACAATGGAAACATAAAATTGACTGAATTAACAGCTTTTTTCGAAAAATCTTTCAATATAAAATTGAATAGTGCAAGTCGCACATTTTCAGATATTAAAAGAAGAAAAACAGAGAAATTCAAGTTTATTGAATCAATGCAAATCAATCTAGGTAAATATTCTGAAGAATCATCAGAGAATTAAATTTAAAAAAATCAATATCAAATCACAACAAAAACAATCAATTCAATACAAAAATGAAATAAATCGTTCCACATGTGGAATCAGATGGGGAAAGAAATAAATCCAAACATCTCAACTTTGCGCCATAACAAATTAAAAAACAAGTTATGGCAGCAAATATAATCACAACAGAAGATTTAGAACAGTTCAAGGTAGAATTGTTCAGTGAATTGAAAGATCTTTTCACTAGTAATGTAAGTGGAAATGAAAGTCAAGAACCCAATCAACCGCGTTGGCTAAAATCTTATCAAGTTCAACGACTTTTAGGAATTTCCCCAGGTACACTTCAAACGTTAAGAATTAATGGAACATTGCCTTTCACAAAATTGGGTGGTACAATTCTTTACAACCAAGAAGAGATTCATAAACTGATCCAGAGTAATACTCGAAATCCATTTAATGATGGTAGAAAATGAAATGTCCGTCAATTACATCAAGCACCTCTCAGGAGTTTTTGAAAAATTCTCAGGTGATGAACGCGTATCAGCCTATCACATAAGTTTGTATGTAGCACTGTTCCAATTATGGAATATCAATCGGTTTTCAAATCCATTATTAATTATTCGTTCAGAAGTTATGCAAATTTCAAGAATTTCATCCAAGTCAACATATCATAGATGTGTTAGAGAATTAGAAAGTTTCGGGTACATTGAATATCAGCCCTCAAAAAATGCAATGATTGGAAGTAAAGTCAATATTTTATCTTTTGAAAAATTAAAATTCACAAAAAAATCAAGTCCATCAAACGGACATCAGAATGGACTACCTAGTCCCACATTCGGACATCACGACGGACTACCTAGTCCCATATTCGGACATCCGAACGAGCCTTTTAATAAACATATAAACAATACTAAACATATAAACTTATGTATAGAGCAAAATGAATTTTGCAAACCACAAAAAAAAGAAAAAGTGAAGAAAGAAATTTTACTTTCGACAGTTTCTAAAAATGAAAAATTTACAGCTCCAACAATTGAATGTGTCCAAGACTATTTCAAAGAAAAAAACAAACCGGATATTGAAGCTCAAAAGTTTTTCAATTACTTCGAGTCTAATGGTTGGAAAATTGGCGGTCGTTCTCCAATGAAAAATTGGAAAGCTGCTGCCAATAATTGGATGATTAATTCAAATAAGTTCAATTCTCCAGTCATACAAACAAAACCCGATAATCTTCATACCAATACGTATAAAGATTATACAATCCCATTGTAATATGACATACGTTCCATTCAAATATAAAGACAATTTCCGTCACTTTGATTTCAAAGAATGCCTAGCATATCTTTATAATCAAGGTCAAATCAAGTATGGTAAACACTTTCGAATTAGAAAAGACGATTACGAAATCATTTACAAACTTCTTGTTTATTCTATTCGTGACGAAGAAAACAGCCAAATCCATAATATCGATTTGGACAAAGGAATCTTATTACTCGGTCCTGTTGGTTGCGGAAAAACCAGTTTAATGACATTGATAAAACCTTTTTTTCAAAAAGAGTTGCAACACAAAATCAAATCTTCAAGAGAAATTTCCTTTGAGTTCATCAACGAGGGATATACAACAATCCATAAATACGGTAAATCAACCGCGGTTTATTGTTTTGACGATTTAGGAGTAGAAAAAAGTTTAAAACACTTTGGAAACGATTGTAATACGATGGCAGAAATTCTATTGAGTAGGTATGATCATTTCATTCAATCAGGTATTCCAACGCATGCAACAACTAATCTTAATGCTGAAGAATTAGAAAAATTATACGGCAACCGTGTCCGTTCTCGCTTGCGAGAAATGTTTAACCTCATCGCTTTTGATAAAGCAATTTCAGATAAACGATCTTGAAATTTTATTGTACAGACGCAATTTATTGCGTCTCAATATTCACTTTTTAATTACTGCAACATGAAAACAAATAAAGATTTCCTAAAAAATGACAGACTGAGCTTGTCGAAGTCAATTGTACAATTCCCATTAGTCAAAACTCAATATTTCCAAGAGAAATATTCGAAACGTCAAATCGTAATCCATCACACTGTAAGCAGTGGTAACGCAAAAAATGTAATTACAGGATGGCAGAAAAACACAGAAAGAATCGGCGTAGCATTCGTGATTGACAGAGAGGGAATAATTTACCAAGCATTCAGTAGTGAACATTGGGCGCATCATTTAGGCACACAAGAATTGAATAACACACTATTGAATAAACAATCTATTGGAATTGAATTATGCAATTGGGGACCGTTAAAATTACAAAAGAGCAAATATGTAAACTATCTCAATCAAGAAATCCCTATTGATGAAGTATATGTATATGATTCTCCATTCAGAGGTTCATTTTTTTATCAGAAATACACAGATAAACAACTTGAATCATTAGCAAAGCTTATTAATTACTTGACGGTAACTTACAATATTCCGAAAGATTACAAGAAAGATATGTGGAATATTTCAAGGTCGGCCTTATCAGGCAGTCCTGGAATATACACACACGTTAGTTTTCGGAAAGATAAATCGGATTGTCATCCGCAGGAGGAATTGATAGAGTTATTTTCTAAATTAATATAACAAGTTTTTTATATTTCGGTTTAAGATAGACCTCAATTTTAGGGGTTTATCTTAAATCGAAATATAATGAATTCTTTTCAAATGCAGGTTTAATTAGTAAACTTACAGATATTGATTTGACGCTTAAAGTATCAAATAATTAATACATTTTTCCAAAATATAAATACACGTTAAAAAAATAAAAAATGTAACAAAAGTAAATTTTTCACAAAATAAAGGTTATTTTAGCAGAAATATTTTTAAAAACACTTTTATTATGTTAATCCAGTTCAGTATTAAGAATTTTAAGACCTTTAAAAATAAGGCTACTTTAAGTTTTGTTGCTTCAAACTATGATAAAGATACTCGTGTTTCAGAAAACATTTCTGTAGACGAACAATTCAATTTACGAATTCTGAAAAGTGCAGTTGTTTACGGAGCAAATGCCAGTGGAAAAAGTAAGTTATTGGAAGCATTGGACTTTATGAAATATTTTGTTTTAAATAGTTCAAGAGAAAGTCAAAAAGGAGATCAAATTAAAGTAACACCATTTCGTTTGAACGAAGAAACCGAAAATGAGCCGAGTGAATTTGAGGTGATTTTCACGAATAATAATGTTTTATACCGTTATGGTTTTGAAGTAAATAGAGATGTTATTGTTTCTGAGTGGTTATATTATAGACCGAAAACAAAAGAAATTGAATTATTCATTAGAGATCTACAAGATTTTTTTCCTCATAAAAAAGAATTCCATAAAGGTAAAACACTTGTAAAAGAAGAATTAGTAAGAGATAATGCATTGATGCTTTCAGTAGCCGCACAGTTCAATGATCCAATTTGTAATGAAGTTGTAAAATGGTTTAATGAATTAAATGTTATTTCAGGTAATTATGAGTTTTCACTTCGCGATAAAGCAATTCAAAAAATAAAATCCGAAAAAGGAAAAGAAATGATACTTTCTTTCTTGCAATGGGCAGATTTAGGTATCAAAAATCTTGAAATTAGAAAAATTACGCCACAAAATCTCATGGATATGAATAGCAATCCATTTGACGTAGTTATCACTCATCATGATAAATATAGAGGTGTGGAAAAAATCGGAAAAGTTGATTTTTATTTGAATAAGGATGAGTCAGAGGGAACGCAGAAATATTTTTATATTTTAAGTCCAATTATTGATGCTTTGGTGAATGGATCTATTCTTGTAATTGATGAATTAGATGCTAAACTGCATCCGAATTTAGTTGAAAAATTGGTTTCTTTATTTAATTCAAAAAGTTTCAACACGAATAATGCACAGTTGATTTTTAACACACAAGACACAAATTTATTAAGTTCTGGTTTATTTAGAAGAGATCAAATTTTATTTACAGAAAAAAACAAATTTGGAGAAGCACGTTTATTTTCTTTAGCAGATTTTAAGTCAGATGAAGTTAGAAAAAATGAATTGTTTGAAGACAATTACGTCCGAGGAAAATATGGAGCAGTTCCGTACTTAAACTTTTTTGAAGAACTCACCGATAAATTGTCTCAGTATGAAAATGAAAAATAAAAAGCTCGATCAAGCGGCAGAGAAAAAACAACGACTGGAAGCACTTAAAGCGAAAAGAAGAAAGGAACCAAGTTTAGAACGGGTAGAACAATCGTTAGTAGAAAAGCCTACTATTCTTATTGTATGCGAAGGTGAAAATACAGAACCGTCTTACTTCAAGCAGTTTAGATTAACTTCAGCAACTATAATCCCCATTGGTGAAGGATATAATACAGTTTCTCTTGTTAGTAGAGCTTTAGTGTTATCAAAAGAAAAACAATACGACCAAGTTTGGTGTGTTTTTGATAAAGACGATTTCAGTGAGGTTGATTTTAATAATGCTATAACTTTAGCAGAAAGCAATGATTTTGGAATAGCCTATTCTAATCAAGCATTTGAATATTGGCTTATTCTTCACTTTGATGATCACCAAGGTGGAGGTATGAATCGAACAGGGTATGATGAAAAAATAAACAAATTGTTGAAGCCTTTTAAAATTGAATACGATGGTAAAAGAAGAAAAGTAATCACAAAAGAATTTTTTGAATTATTGGACGGAGTAGATTTTAAAACGAAAAAAGAAAGAAAAATACTTGCAATTGAAAGAGCAAAAAGAAATTTATCACTATTAAATCAAGGTAATCCAGCAAAAGAAGAATCATCAACAACTGTATTTAAATTGGTAGAAGAGTTGATTAAATATTTGTGATAAATAGAATCTAAAATGTCCAGTTTTTATTAAAATAAACTGGACATTTTGCTGTATTTTCTTCAAAGATGTTAAAATGAAAACAACTGATTATAATACATATAAAATCGACAGACTACCCAAAAGGTATATTTTCACCTATGCAGACTTTACCAATGAGGTGAACAACAATGAAGCAATTATAGAAGAATTGAATAGAATACTCCCTAAGATACTCCCTTACCTATGCTATATTTAGATTCAATTTAAGTATTAGCCTATTTTTCTTTAATACTCTTTAATATTTTATAATGAATAAAATATTTAAAAATCAAGTTCTTGCAGTTTTTTATTTAGGTTTTGTAGTAATAAGTCTTTAATAATCTTTAATAAAATAAGTTCACGTTTACTCCTTCATTTACTCCCTCACTTGAAGTTTTCCAGCTCTTTTAATGTTTGTATTAACAAAGATCTAAAGTTTTTCTTTTTAGAATTTCTCTTCCTAATCTTTCCTTTTTTATTCAATTATTAGG
>CANCQX010000084.1 GCA_947380375.1 Flavobacteriales bacterium | reverse complement strand
TTTACAATTTGATTAAATCCACACGTAACAAAATCAGCGAATTGCATTTCTACAATTGCTTTCATTCCAGCGATTGACAAACCTAAACCTGCACCAACAATTGCTGATTCACAAATTGGGGTATTTCTAACTCTTCCTTTTCCGAAAAGTTCTACAAAACCTTCGGTTACTTTAAAAGCACCTCCGTATTCTGCAATATCTTGTCCCATTATAACTAATTCCGGATATTTCTCCATTGATTGACGAAGACCATCTTGAATACCATCAATAAATCTTTTTTCTGTTTTAGTTGAGGATTCAGGTGAAATAACTACTTGATCAAAAGGTGCATATACATCTTTCAATTCAGTTTCCATATTAACCGGAACTGCTTCTTCTTGGTATGCAATTTCAAACTCATCTACAATTTCAGCTTTTATTGAATCTGAAATTGTGGAAATAAGATCGTCTGTTAAAATTCCTTGTTCTTTTAAAAACAATTCATAATTTGAAATCGGGTCAAATTTCACCCATTCATCTTGTAATCCTTCTGGATAATATTTAGTTCCTGAAGCTTCTTCGTGACCTCTCATTCTGAAAGTCATCAACTCTAATAAAACAGGTCTTGGATTTTCTCTAATCTCAGAAGCAATTTTACGAACGGTATTTATTACGTCTAAAATGTTATTTCCATTTACTTGAACAGCTTCAACACCGTATCCAATTCCTTTATCTATAAATTGTTTACATCTGAATTGTTCAACACTTGGAGTCGATAATCCCCAACAATTATTTTCTACGGCAAAAATTACAGGTAAATCCCAAACAGAAGCAACATTTAAAGATTCGTGAAAATCTCCTTCACTTGCTCCTCCATCACCAGTAAAAACCAACGTAGCTTTTTTCTCTTCTTTCAATACTGAAGCTAAAGCAATTCCGTCAGCAATTCCTAATTGAGGACCAAGATGAGAAATCATTCCAACTAAATTATATTCCTGAGTTCCAAAATGGAAAGAACGATCTCTTCCTTTTGTAAAACCAGATAATTTACCTTGAAATTGAGCAAATAATTTTCTTAAAGGAATATCTCTAGAAGTAAAAACACCTAAATTTCTATGCATTGGAAGAATATATTCCTCACGATTCATTGCATACGCCGAACCAACAGAAACACCTTCTTGTCCCCAACCAGAGAACCATTTTGTTATCTTACCTTGACGCAAAAGAATCAACATTCTTTCTTCGATTAAACGAGGACGAACTAATTTTGTATAAATACTCAATAATTCTTCATCACTAAACCCTGTTCGGTCATAATCTATATGTCTTTTTTCTAAAACTTCCATAACTAATAAGTTGTTATAACATCCCTTTCTTAAGAGGGTTTCTAAAGATTAGATTTTTTGAGGCGAACAAAAAGCAATTTTTAGAAGTCCCGTTAACACAAAAAGGTCGGCTCTCGAAAGAACCGACCCGTTTATAAATTATATATAGATTAAACTAAACCTTGATCGATCATTGCATCAGCAACTTTTACGAATCCAGCTATGTTTGCACCTTTAACATAATCAACATATCCATTAGCATCTGTTCCGTATTTCACACAAGCAGTGTGAATAGAAACCATAATAGTATGTAGTTTAGTATCAACTTCTTCTGCCGTCCAATTGAAACGTAGAGAATTTTGAGACATTTCTAAACCTGAAGTTGCAACCCCACCAGCATTAGATGCTTTTCCTGGAGAGAACAATATTTTAGCATTTTGGAAAACTGTAATAGCTTCTGGAGTTGTAGGCATATTAGCACCTTCAGCAACACAAATAGCTCCATTTGCAACTAACGCTTTTGCTTCATCTTCATTTAACTCATTTTGAGTAGCACAAGGTAAAGCAACATCACATTTAACTTCCCAAGGACGTTTTCCTGCAACAAATTTAGCTGTTGGGTATTTCGTAGCATACTCAGAGATACGACCACGTTTTACATTTTTCAATTCCATTACGAAAGCTAATTTCTCAGCTGTAATTCCGTCTGCATCGTAGATATATCCTTCAGAATCTGAGAAAGTAACAACTTTACCACCTAATTCAGTAGCTTTTTCACAAGCATATTGAGCAACATTTCCAGAACCTGAAACTGCAACTGTTTTACCTTTAAAAGAATCACCTTTAGTAGCTAACATTTCTTTAGCGAAATATACTGTTCCGTATCCTGTAGCTTCTGGACGAATCAATGATCCACCCCAGTTTAAACCTTTACCAGTTAAAACACCTACGAATTCATTACGAATACGTTTGTATTGACCGAACATGTAACCGATTTCACGACCACCAACACCGATATCTCCAGCAGGAACATCTGTATTAGCACCAATATGTTTACATAATTCTGTCATAAAAGATTGACAAAATTTCATTACTTCATTGTCTGATTTTCCTTTTGGATCGAAGTCAGAACCTCCTTTACCTCCACCCATTGGTAAAGTAGTAAGTGAGTTTTTGAATACTTGTTCGAAACCTAAGAATTTCAAAATTGATAAATTTACAGATGGGTGGAAACGTAAACCACCTTTGTAAGGTCCGATTGCTGAGTTAAACTCAACTCTGAATCCACGGTTAACTTGGATTTCACCTTTATCATCTAACCATGGAACGCGGAAAATAATAGTTCTTTCTGGTTCAACCATTCTATCCAAAATCTTAGCAGCTTTGTACTTAGGAGTTTCTTCAATAATTGGAATAACTGCTTCAGCAACTTCATGTACTGCTTGAAGGAATTCTTTTTCATGACCGTTTGTAGCTTTCACTTTCTCCATGAATGCATCAATCTGTGCTTGGTATTTACTAGACATATTTAAATGTATTTATAATCAACGGCGCAAATGTAACTTATTTTTACTTTCTACCTCAATTTAAAAGTGTTTACATATCGTAAATTATTAACAAAATAGTGTTCCTATTGTTAATGAATAAAAAAAAGTAAAAGATCTTATTAAATCTGAACCCTTAACTGAACTAAAACATCAGATTTCACACTTCCTTTAATTTCTTCTGAGCCAGTTCCAATTGATTTTCTATTTGAATAGATTGTATTTCCATATCGAAACCACAAATCAAATCGTTTTAAAAAAGAATAACGTATCATACAATACCCGCGAGATCCTTGGTAGTAATATGCCGGGATTGAAAATACATTTTGCGCATTTGATTCATACATGTAAATTCTAGAATCATAGCTATCTGTCTGAAAAAGAACATAACGCAATGAAATGTCAAACGGCAAACTTTTGGGCTTGTATTGAATATCTTGAGAAATAACTGTTCCTTGCTCGGGATTATTACTCTTTCTATTTATTGTTACATATTCAATACGACTTTTTAAAACGATTGATTCGGAAGCTGAATAATTCAGATTGAACCTGTAATTTCGTTGGACTACATCTTCAATTTCAGTTATTGAACCATCTGAATTTCGACTATTCTTTTGCCTCAATTGTTCTCTAAATCTACAATAAATCTCTAGTTGCTTGGAAGGTTTATAATTCAATTGCCCCATTAATTCGTGACCAAAAGATGGTTTATCCACTTGATATTTCAACCAAGGAAAAGAAAATAAATCCATATAAGAATTAACAATTAATGTATTTGTTAATTTTATTTTTAACCCCATATAAACTCCTTTTTCATTTTGAGTAGATGAACCTTCAGAAAAACCATTGTTATAAAATGTTTGATATGCTTTATCATAATTTCTATAAACAACACTTAATGAAGCTCTTGCATGTAAAGCAACCAAAACGCCGTGTAATTGTGAAATTGATCTAAATTGATTTATACCTGAAACTTCTCCGAAGAAATTAAAATTTCTAATTACCCAATTGTAATCTCCACTTAAGCTAAATAAATCTTTTCCTCTGAAATCAAATTGATTGTATGGTTCTACTTTCTTTGCATATATTTTGTCGTATCCTTGATAAATTGAAGCTACACCACATTGAAAATTTCTGATTCGGTATTTCAAATTCATCCCGGCCATTTTTTCTGTCAATTTATCTTTTCTTTCAATTTCCATAGAAGTTCTATGAAAACCAGTCATTTGAATGGAAGATGTTAATTCTCCTTGAAGTGATAAGGAATCAAAAGTTGTAATTGCATCTATTTTCTTAACGGAAATAAAAGTTAGTAAAGAGAAATTTTTAAAGCCTAAATCTATTGCTCCCCCTCTTGAAAAACGTGTTTCATCCGTTGAATTGTATGGGCGAATAGATGTTGCGGATTTTTTAACACTTGTAACTTCCGCTGTTTTACCAAAAGCAAAACCTGACCAAAAATTTAAACCTTGTCCTATTTGGATTTGATAGTCACCTAGCGCAAACGATCTAACATATTTCCCACCTTTGAAAAAGGCGTGGAAGGAATTAAAATCAAAACCCTGTTTTTGAGAACCTTTAAAAAATTGTTCTCCCGGATCTTTATCTCCAATAAACCCAATGCTCACATTATTTCTATAAGTATATCTAAAACGTGTATAATAATGGTCTTTATTTCCAAAATAATAGGAACTACTTTTCATCTTTATACTATCCGGAACAGATGAATACCCTTTTTTTGATTGAGGAATTGTTTGGTATCTAAAAAAGGATTCATAAGTGCCATTTTTTAGCATTTCTTTTATTCCAACGTGTACTTGATCAATTTTCTCCTCTACCTTAATAAAAGGCATAACTAATTGAATTGTAGATAAATCCCAATATTCTAAACTTTGTAATTCAAAAACAGAAATTAATTTTCCGTTTAACTGAATATGTAACAACAAATTTCTTATTTGAATTTCATTTAACAATCCTAAACTTTCTAATTCATCTGAAGTTGCTGAATTTAAATTTAAAGGATGGGAGATATAATAATTCAATTGATCTAAAACGGTTGTCAAATCAATTTCTTCCAATTCTGTTTGTTCTGCAATAAATTCAATTCGCTGCTGAATTACCTCATTTTTTTCCTGTGAAAAAGAAAGAAAAGGACTAAAAATAAAAAAAGCGATTAGAGTTAAATTGAAACGCATTAGTTTGGTTTATCAAATGAATACGTCAATGAAAAATGAGGAGACCAACCTATTAATTGATGAAAGGCACTCCCTAAATCAATTTGAATTGCTTTTAATTTATATCCACAACCAAAAGTAAATTCAATTGGTTGTGTTGCTAGACCTCCTCTCAAAAAGAAATTTTTAATTGGTTTATATTCGACAGCTCCTTTTAATCGAAGTTGATAATTCATATTTTTTTCTGCCTCGAGAGCGAATAATACATTTTTAGATAACTGATAAACAGAACCTAAACGCATTAAAGTTGTAAACCTTTCATTTTCAAATGAATTCAGTTTAGTTCTTCCTAAATTAAAAACGCTTACTCCAATTTTCCATTCATTTGTCAATTTAACATAGATTCCAGCTTCTGCTGTTACAGAGCTTTTACTTCCATAATTTGAAGAAAAATGAATATTTTGATAATTCAATTGAACTCCTGCAAATAATTTTTCGGATAATTTCAAACTATAACCTCCTCCTAATCGATAGGTGCGATAAGTATTTAGTCCAAATAATTGGGCTCCAAATGAAATTACACCTTTTTTAATAGGTTGAGAATAAACTAAACCTTGACTTTGTAAATCTTTCAATAAAAATCTATTTTCATAACTGATTCCAATTTCCGCTTTTTTCAAATCACCAAGAGCTCCGGGATTATGATGATATGCCCAGCCATCGACAAAAGCTACTGAAGCATTGGCCATAGAATTCGAACGAGCACCAACATAATTGTATCCTTGCGAAAATGAAAATTGAAATTTAATAAGTAGAGAAATGATTAAGGCAATTCTGTTCATGGCGGCAAATTTAAAAATAATATCTACATTTGTCTATATATCTTAATTTAATAGATCCTATCAAAATTAACTTTCATACCGCACCTTTTGTATCTATTTGTATATCATTTTGTTTTGGTGTTTTTTCAGGATTTAACTTATTAAGTTTTAATCAAAATTTAATAATTCTCGTTTTTACTTTTCTGTTTTCAATTTTTGCTTTTACACTTTTAAAAAACTATAAATTAATCCCATTTATATCTACTTCACTCATCTTCTTTACGTTAGGTACTTTATATGTGTCAGAACAAAACATCGTTGGCGTTCGTTCCAATTTCAATCTTTCATACACTATTGGAAACTCTTATATTATCAATGTAATAGAAGTTGGTAAAAAACAAAACGCCTGGAAAAAAGTAATAGGTACTATTAGTCACCTTAAAAAAGGCAAAACAATTATTGAATGTGACGAAGACATTGTATTATTTATTCAAACAAAAGACGATACGATACAAATCGGGGATCGGTTAACGTTAAATTCTGAACTTAATCAAATTAAAAACAAAGGAAATCCTGGAGAATTTGATTCTGAATATTTCTGGAAAAACAAGGGTATTTCTAAAATTGGATTTGTCTCGAATCAAACCTATATAAAATTAGGAAATTCAATCACTTGGTTTGAAAAATGGTCAAATAAATCAAGAGATTATTTAGGAAATATTCTTTCAAAACATTTCAAAGGTCAAGAATTAGCCGTAGCACAAGCATTAATATTAGGGGATAGAAGTTTTTTAGACTCCGAAACAACTTCTGCGTTTGGTAATTCTGGCGCAATGCATGTATTAGCAGTTTCAGGATTACACATTGGAATAATATTACAACTTATTTTATATCTACTCAAAGGTTTCTCTAAAGTATTAACACGTAAAAGAGCTTTATTTGTTGCGCTTCTATTCATTTGGATTTATACAATCATATCAGGTTTATCGGCTTCTGTTTTAAGGGCAACTTTTATGTTTTCAGTACTTGCTATTTCTCAGATGTATGGTAAAAATTACAACCCTTTAAATGGATTATTTTTCACTGGTTTTGTTCTTTTACTAATTAACCCTTTATTTTTATTTGACATCGGATTTCAACTTTCTTTTTTAGCAATGATTGGAATATTTTGGTTTTATAAGCCAATTTCAAAAAGTTGGTATGTTAAAAATAAATGGCTTCGAAAGATTTGGGAGGGAACTGCTGTTGGATTAGCCGCACAACTTTTGACAGTTCCGCTTACATTGTATTATTTTCATCAATTCCCTAATTATTTCATTTTAACAAACATTGGATTAATGTTAAGTACAGGATTAATTTTGGGCTTTGGGATGTTTATTTTTGGATTTTATTGGGTGAAATTTATTGGAAAATTCTCAGTCTTTTTATTAACCATTGTTTTAACTTTTACATTATACTTTGTTCAATTTATAGACGGACTGCCTGGATCTATTGCTACTGGTTTTGTATTAAATTGGCAAATTGTTATTGTTTCCTATTTGATAATTATTAGTTTCTACCTTTTTAAAAATAGTAGTTCAAAAATCAAAATTAGTTTATTTATAGTTTCCTTTATTCTAACTTCAATTGTAATATTTCAACGATTTAATCAATTAAATACTAATGAAATTTGTTTTTTCAATCATTCAAAATTAACATTTACCATAAAGCAAGGAAATCAAATTTATTGCTTTTATGATGGGGATTCAACTGACCTTAAAAAGATAGACTTTTTTATTAAATCTTATCAAAAAATATATCCTGGGAAAATTAATTATCTAACTATAAAAGAAAAGGATTGGAAAATAAAATCCAACACTTTAAATGTTGAGATAAAAAAACTAAAAATGGGTAGATTCATTAAATTGAACGATACTTCTTTCTATGTTAAAAGAAACGAAAAAGACACTGCTATAATTGATGGTTCTAAAACGCTATTAATGCCTTGGTTGGAAAATGGAAATTCGTCTGAATATTCATTGAATAAAGGTGGAATTCAGTTTTTGTTTTAGATGTTAGAGATATAACTTTATTGATTAGTATTCAACAAATCAACATCAAACGATGAACTCCATTTTTTTCGATAGGTGCACGATGAACACAAGGTAGAACTTTACTTTCAGGATGATCAACAGCTAATTTCCATAAATGTCCGAGACCCAAACTGAAAGGACGAGCATCCGATTTAGCTTGGTAATGTAAATCAAAGAAATGTTCACTTAAAAAAGCTTCAAAACCTTCCTTTGATCCAGCAGAATATATTTTTTTGAGTTCTTCACGTATTTCGGAAACAAGTACTTTTTGAATTGCTTGAGAATTCGGTATTATTTCACTCGAATCACCATGGTAAGTGCATAAATAAGTACTCGTTGGTATTGGAGATCTGTCTACATGAAAAGAATATACATCTGTTGTAAAAAATGGTAAAACATCATCTCTGTCATAGCATTTGATAATATTCAATAGTGGAGATGCGCCATTTTCTTTCAATATTTTCAAGTCATTTAAAAGTATTTCACGAGCAAGTTGCCCCTGTTCAGTCAACTGAAGTTCTCTAAGTTCCTCTTCATCAAGTTCAATAATATTTTCGTTTAATTCTACTTTACTAATAATTTCAGAAAAATCACCAATTAATTTTCTATTCCAGCACATCGCATTAATTTCTCCATGAAAAGGAATAGAAACAAGGTCTTGAAAATTCGTGACATATTGAATTTGATTACTAACAATAGATAAATCTTTCATAATTGAAAATTATACATGAAAATCGTCTAACGAAAGTAATGATATCTGAGTTCTATTTTTGTTTTGTTGTAAGATTTTTGAGGAAATAGGGTGATATAGCACTTAAAATGTTACGCCTCATTCTTATTATTTCAATTAAAAAACACTTCAATCAACAATAAAATCAATGTATCAGAAATTATAAATCACATTATTCATATGAATATCGTGTAAAAATTCACATTATTCATATGAATAACGTGCAAAAAATCACAAAAAATACAGTAATAAAATCAGGAGAAAATATAAAAAGTAAAAGTTTAGCTATTTATAGAAAAACATACCAACCACGCATCAGCATTCGTTTTTCGTTAAAGAATTTAAGTCTCGATAATGGCTTATTGAATATCCCACTTTTCTTAGCGGATAAAGCTTTACACTTAATAGAAAAAGTGTAATTGTCTATTATAGTGTTTCATTATCCCTAAATAAGAATTCATACCACCAAATGAAAAATGGAGAACTTAATTTTTTTAATAATTTAAAATCTTGATTCATCGCTAGTAGAATAAAACCAGGCAATTCTCCAACCTAGAAAGGTAATGTTTAAATTAAAAGTGAGCTCACTAATAAGTATGTTACCAAATAGTAAGTTACCAAATGGTAACATTATAAGTAATTAACAATTAGTTTATTAATCTAAAAATTTTAAAAAAAATATTAAAAAAACCGGGTCTAACCACTCAAAATTTCCTTGAGAAAATTGCAAAATATCTTTTTTAATTAAAATCTCACGGTTTTTTATAATGTTATTCGAAGTTCCTAATTTAAAATCTTGCATCGCGCGTACACTTGTAATTTGTTTTTCACCAGATGCTACCGCTTTTAATAAGTTTAACTGTGTATTACTCAACGATTCTACTTGTGCTTGAAAAAATGGAGTATTTACATCAATTAACTCACGCATAGCATCTTGTAGGATAGATTCAGACACTTCAGAAGATGTTTTTACCCATACATAATGTGAAAATTGTTGCACATACCACGAGTGACAATTCATTTTATCGGTAATATATGCCGCTTGCTCTTCGGTAATTATTTTACCCGTTTTTTTAAAACTATCCCTAATAAATGAAATCCATTTTTCGCGTTTGATTTTAGGTAAATACATAAAATCTCCAAAACGGTAAAAAGGTTTTGAACTATGATTGAAAATTTCTTCCATCATATGGCGGTTGCTACCATATAAACAATAGGTAACTTGTTTTTGGCGTTGCCATACAGCGCGCATCTTTTTTTCAAAAGATTCAAACGTATTATAATGCGATAGATTTTGAAACTCATCGATACAGATAACAAATTGAATCCCTTTTTCTTTTGCAATTACTTCTGGTAAATTCAATACCTCATCGCTATATTTCTTGAGTTCTTTCCAATCAAAACCAATGCTAAAATCTGTGGTTGGATCGACACCAATCGAAACTTTAGGTAACAAATGTTTAAAATAATTTTTAGCATGAATTACCCAATCTTCCCAACGCGTAGAAGATTTTTTAAGTACTTCGCGTGCAAACACTTCTAAAAAATCCTCCTCACTACCAATCGTAAACAAATCAATAATCACAACACGTGTCGTTTCTGAATCGATATCAATTGCAACTTTCTCTACCAACGATGATTTGCCCCAACGACGTGGAGAAACCAACATGGTGTTGATACCCCCTAATAAATTAGACTTCAATTTAGCAAACTCTTCTTCTCGGTTTGTAAACGAAAACATACTTACTGTTTTCCCAAAAACAAATGGTGTATTACTTCCTTGCATAACGATGTATTTTTATATTACCAAAAGGTATGTTACTAATTGGTATGTTACCAAATGGTAATATTGCAAATATAACAAAAAGAAGGCTTTAAAAAAGAAAAAAATAACTAAATCTAAAAATACAAGAATGATTTTTAAAGAGTTTGCTTTTATTGCATCAATTAAAAAACACTCTAATCAATAATAAAATCGATGCATCTCAAATTGTAAATCACATAATTCATATGGATAACGTGTAAAAATTAACAAAAAAGACAGTAATAAAATCAGGAGAAAATATAAAAAGTAAAAGTTTGGCTATTTATCGAAAAACATACCAACCACGCATCAGTATTCGTTTTTCATTAAAAAATTTAAGTCTCGATGATGGCATGATGGCTTGTTGAATATCCCTCTTTTCTTAGCGGATAAGGCTTTACAGTTAATAGAGAAAGTATAATTATCTATAAATCTGTTATTTTCAATAAACCTTTTTAAAATTAATGATAATAATACTTACATACTGAAATAAAAATGGGTTACGATATCAAGCATTAAACCACCATTTTCTTTATGCTTGTTTTAGCACTTCGTTTCTTCTTTTTTATTATTTTTTCTTTCAATACAAATTTGGTTATCCCCCCGCTCAGATATACGTGATTAAACCAATACCCAGAAAGCCGTTTAAAGATCATTCTCTTGCGAAGTTTGTAGCTTTTGTAGTGTTTCATTATACCTAAATAAGAATTCATACTACTCAAAAAAGCATCTTTATCTTCTTTGCTAGGTTTGTTTTCTAGGATTATTCTATTTTGCTTTTCAATAGCATTGAAAAAATTTCCTTTGGTACGATTGGCAATATAAATACGATTGGGCTTAATGATTGTACCTAAAAACTTAACTCCTTTGCTATAATGTTGCAGGTATATTTTATTGGGATGTAAGGTGAGCTGCAAAGTGGAAAGTAAAAAGTTAGAAAGTTTAGGTAAAAGTGATTTGAGAAATTCTTTATCTTGATGTACAATTACAAAATCATCGACATAACGTCCATAATAGCAAATACTCAATTCATTTTTCATATGAGCATCCAAGGTATGCATATAAAAATTAGCAAACACTTGACTGGTTAAATTGCCAATAGGCAAACCACAATTTTTAGGACTATGAAATAAGCTTTTAATATTTGGTAACCCTTTCCAATCTTTCTTTTTTCCTTTGATAAAACAATTTTCAGCTGCTGCATTGAAAATTACTTTTTCAAGTAATTCGATCACTAAATTGATGTCTGGTTGATGATAATTGGAATACACAAACTTTTTAAGACTATTCACCAAAATAATACGGTTGATGTGCATAAAAAATCCTTGTATATCCAATTTTAGTATATAACAATTTTTGGTGTAATTCTCCGAACATTCCTTAATGAATTGATTGACATGCGCTACTCCATAATGGGTTCCCTTTCCTACCCTACACGCATAACTATTTGGAATAAATAAGTTTTCAAAAAGTGGATTCAGCTTATTTATCAGCCAATGATGCACTACCCTATCTCGAAAATCAGCTGCAAAAATCTCCCGTTTTACGGGTTTATTAACGATGAAAGCAATACTTCTGCCCGGGGAGTATGTACCGTTCTCAATTTCTTCTTTTAATAAAAAAAGATTGTATTCGTAATCCACTTCAAACTTTAATGCATTATGTGTGTTGCGTTTGTTTTTCCTACATGAAAAATACGCATAAAAAAGTTCTTCAATATCAACTTCTCGCTTGTATATGGAATCAAATAAAGTCAATTGTTTCATCTACTAAAAAAATAAACCCTCGAAAAATAGATTTCCGAGGGTATGTTTTAACTGAAGAAGCCCTAACTGCGCGCACGAAGTAAGTATTGTTCTTATTGTTGTTGTTAGCATTCCCATTGTTGAAGTTGAAGTTCCAAGCGTTGTTATTATTGTTCTCCGAACTACTCCAATAGGCCGCCGAAAAAGCAATTGAGTTTTAAATTAACGAATAGAATTTCTTCTACCTGTCCAATTGCCCTTTTTCAATTAAAACTGTTCTCCTTTTACCACCTTAACAGTAAAAGTTCTGACTATACATTTTGACTATTACGCCAACCTGTAATTTGTTTACCGATACGATCCATCAAAACACTTAATTCTATGTGTTTCTTTAGTGGTAGAAGCTTCAAATCTGAACAAAGACGTAATTCTAATTTTAGCAACTCAAAATCATCTAAAAATGTTTCCAAGTATTCTACCTTGTTTTTAGATTTATTCGCCCTATAAATAGATCGTACCAGATTTATTCCATCACGTTTTAATTCTTGACCAAGTGTGTATTTATATTCTCTCGGAAAATCTTTGGTATACTCAAAAATTTTCAAAATAAGTTGATATACATCTTTAAAAACCGGTAAATCGTAGTATAATGCCATTTTTCAAAAATCGACCGCTTACTTCGATTGGCTTAGAACAAGTCGCGGTATTAAACTAAAAATAGTTAAATAGTTAAATAGTTAAAAAGCCCTAACTGCGCGCACGAAGTAAGTATTGACCTTAGTGAAGCCGTTAGCAACCCCACTGTAGAAGTCGAAGCTCCAAGCGTAGTCACTACTGTCCTCCGAACTACTCCAATAGGCCGCCGAACCTAATTGTGTGGCTCCTGAAATTTGAGATAAAGATTTAACTACTGTGAAATAATTATTCCAAAGCATATTTAATTCTTGGATAGATGGCAAATACCAATCATTTTGTCCTCCACTTACTAAATCCAAACATAATTTAGCTGCACTGTTAGTATGCCCTGATTGATTTACGATAGCATTACTATTACTTAATCCATCCCAAGAACTTTTTGCTGTTTGCCCTATTTCAACACTATTGATGTTACTCCATGCTTGAGCTACACTTTGGTCTGTAGTTGCTACTACTAAACCATGCTCAGTGCCTTGCGCATCCTTCCATAAATGAAAAATAACACCGCCACCAAATGCTTCACCGATGTAATGGGAGAACGAACCGCTTCCTCCACCTGAATTACCACCAACTATACTTTCTGCTGTTTTTGCATGAAGAGCGAACGGCACACTCAACAACTGGCTTGTAGTTGTTAACGAATAACTTGTTCCACCTGCTGCATCTGTTTCTGTTTTCACAAAGTAAGGGCCATTTGCCCAATCAACGCTTGCAAAAGTTCCACTAACAACTGTTCCTCCACCGATAGAGATACTTACCAAACCATTTGAGTTGGTTGTTGGAGTGTGTGTTTCTGCGTAAACTGCAGTTCCTGTTGCAGATCCTTGTAACAAACTAATTTTCATTCCAATTGCAGTTGATGTAACAAGTGCGTTGCTACTATTACGAATTACTGCTTGATAACTAAACTGTTGCGGAGCTTGCGCCCATAAACTTACGGATAATAAAACCGCTGATAAAAGTGTAAAAATTCTGTTCATACTTACTGATTTTTAATGATTTTAAATACGTGTACTTTTTTAGCATCGTTGTGTACTTCAACGAAATAAGTTGCTACTGGCAATTGTTTCATATCAATGGCTGTAGTTTCCGAATGCATCGATGCTTCCGAAATTACTTTTCCTTCTAAATCAATTAGCTTATAAGCTAACTTTTCTTGGTTGTAATTACCAACGCGCAAATTCAAAAGCTCTTGCGTAGGGTTTGGATAGGCCATCAAAGAAAGGTTCAAGGCATTTGCTTCCAAACTTAATGTAGAAATTTCATAGGCGTATTGCACCCCTTGACTCACCGAACCAGTAGCATTGGAAGTACTTTGATAAGCCATTTGTCCGATGGAATAACTTATCGATCCTGACGCATTAGAAGTTCCGCCACCTGATGCGTTCGTCGATGTTTGCCCGAAGACAAATGCTCCCAAGAAAAGGCAGCTTGTGGTTAATATTGTGTTTTTCATAGGCTTGTTATTGTAATTAAGCGGTTAAAGTACGTAAAAAATGTTAATTGTTAATTGTTAATTGTTAATTGTTAATTGTTAATTGTTAATTGTTAATTGAACTAAATAACTGAAAATCAATTACAATACATTTTACTATCACTTTATTTTCTCACAAACAAATTGAACTAGTGTTCTATTTGTTTGCAAT
>CANCQX010000083.1 GCA_947380375.1 Flavobacteriales bacterium | reverse complement strand
TCAATGTCAAATTCTTTTCCTTCAAACTCTGAGAAAATATCTTTCGGACGTTTTTCGAATATATTAATTAATGTATTTAAACGACCTCTATGAGCCATTCCCATTACAAAATATTCAATTCCAAGATCCGAACCTTTAGAAATCAAAGTGTCTAATGCAGGAATTAATGCTTCACCACCTTCAATGGAGAAACGTTTTTGACCAACAAATTTCTTTCCCAAATAGGCTTCGAAGTTTGTCGCTTGGTTTAATTTTTTATAAATCTCCAATTTACGAGCAGCGTCGAATTTTGGACGATTTTTAAGTTCAATTTTATTTTTTAACCAACCAACTCTTTCAGGATCTCTAATATAAGCAAACTCAATACCTATTGATTCGCAATAAGTTGCCTCTAAGTGAGTGATGATATCTTTTAAAGTTGCAGCACCAATTCCAATTTCTTCACCTGCTTGGAAAACTGTATCCAAATCGGTTGTTTCTAAACCAAAATTTTCGATTGCTAAAGTTGGCTTATATTGTCTTCGTTCACGAACAGGATTGGTATGAGTAAATAAATGTCCACGTGTTCTGTAGCCATTTATTAAATTGATAACCTTAAATTCTTTTTGAAAATTTTCTGGTATTTCGCCACCATCTTCGTAGTTGGTTCTAGCAAAATCAAAGCCTTCGAAGAATTTCTTCCAGCCTATATCCACGCTTTCGGGATCCTGTTGATATGATTTATACAAATGATCAATCGCTGTGACATCTGCATTACCGACGTATGTTACTTTATCCATATCTTAATTGTAGACAATAATGGAGTGTAAAGTTATACAATTCTGCGGTTATAAATAAGACATTTAACGATTTATTTTATTGGAATAAGATTGAGACTAAGGTTGAGGTTAAGGTTGAGGTTAAGAATTAACTCAATCTCAATCTCAACCTCAGTCTTAACCTTAAAATCTAAACGTTACCCCACCCATAACTTGAAATCCTTGAACAGGTGTATTATACCATCTTTTATAACGTTGTCCAGCCAAATTATTAAATTGTAAAAATGCAGAAATACGTTTATTGTATCTATATTCTAAATTAAGATTTGCATCTGCAATAAACCCTAAAGTTTTAGCAATTTGATTATTTTCAACAGTTGTATTTTCTTCTTTTTTGTAGACTAATGCTTTTCTTCCGCCTTCAAAATTTAAGTCTAAATTTGCATAGAATTTATCATATAAATTATAACTTCCTCTTGTAATTATTTGAAATTGAGGTAGATTCCACGCATATGAATTGTTATTCAAAGCATAAGAAAAATAACGACCAATAACATCAATTTTTAATTTCTCAACTAATTGATAAGAAAGAGAACCTTCAATTGTTGTAATATTTAAAGTGTCATAAATAACGTTGAATTTATTTCCTCTAGAGAAGGTTGTATCTGTTACAAATAATGCTTTATTTTTCACGTATGCAAAGCTAGCACTAGTATTAAAACTAATTCGTTTTGTTATGGTTCCTTTGAATCCGAAGTAAAGATCAAATACAGTATTTTCATTTTTCACCTTAAGATTAGTCAATAAAAATTCATTTTGATTCGTTAAACTTTTGAAAGTATTTTGTTTTAAACCGCCTTTAGCTCCTATATAAGGAATAAATAAATCATTAAATAAAGAGTATTTTAATTCTGCAATTGGGTAAATATAGAAGTTGTTTTTTTGATCGGCATCTAATGTTAAGTCAACTCCTATTTTTGCTTTGAATCTATTTTCTTTGGCAAAAGTAGTGATAGCAGGTTTTAAATTTATTACTGTATTATTTCTAACAATACCTGAATCTAAAAGTGATATGGTAGTGTCTTTAATTCCATATTTATATCCATTGTAGGCTGCGTTTAACTCAACCGAGAAAATATCTTTTCCTAATTTATAATTTAGGTTACTTGCTAAAGCAATAAAATTTTCTTGTGCTCTCCATTTCGACAAACTATCTTGCAATGGTTTCATTGATAAGAAGTTATTGTATTTTAATCCTATTGCATAGTTAAAATTTGCACTGTCTTTTTTATGAGAAGTAAATGTAAATTCTGATCCAACATCACTGAAACGTTGTGCAATACTATCACGGTTTATTGAATCATTTTGAATCCCATAATAATGAAAACCTTTATTGTTGTAATGAATATCTCCAAGTAGATTGTAATTTTTTTCGCTTATACCACCAAATAATTTCCCTGAATTTCTATCAAATTGTGCAGGAGCATATCCTTTAATATTTCCAAAAGAACTCAAGTGTTTTAAATGAACACCGTATGTAAATTTTCTTGAACGTGTATTGTCAAAATAGAATTCACCTAAAGGCATCAGAGCACTTCCAATACCAATTTTGGTATATGAATGATATAATTGACCTAGTTTCTGTTCCGTTTTTACAGTTGCAGGCACAATATTTTCAAGTTTAATTTTCGTTTTTTGTTGCAACGATAATAAAGGATAATTTGTAATCGGCGTTTCTACAACCGTATCGATTATCTTTGGATTTTCAGTCAAACGAAATGCTTTTTCAACTGAACGATTTCCTTTGTAGGTAATAATTACATCATCACCTTGACCAAATACTGTAAAACCTATTATTAGGTTAGCGAAAAGGAGCGCTTTATTTATCATTAGATTCTTCATTTACGTCAATTTCAGTTGTTGTTTTTGGAGCAATGTCTTTCTCTGTATTTTTCAATAGCATCAATTCTTCCCAAACTTCATTTGCTTCTGCAATAATTCCATCTTCTTTATTTGGGTAATGCTCAATTACGGATTGTAAAGTTTCTTCTGTTTGGAATAAATCATCTTTTAAGATTAATGTTCTAGCTTGAAGAATCAATGCTTTTGCTACCCAATAGTTATAACTAGGTTTCATTTTTATTAAAGCTCTTACTTCAGCATCTGATTTATCAAGTTCTTTTAGATCATAGTACATTTCGGCTAATAAAAATTTTGCTTCAGCACCTGTTACAGTTGTAGTATTTTTTACCAACCATTCTAAAGAAGGTGTTGCTTCACTGTAATTTTTTAGGTTATAATTAGAAAGTGCATTTGAATATTCTGCTTCTAGTCGAATCGTGTTATTCAATTGTCCGCTTGCTAAAATTAGTTTAGCATATTTTGCAGCATTTTCCCATTTTTGAGTTAAGAAGTTACTTCTCATTAAACCTAATCTTGAATTATAGATAATACTTGGAGAAGGACTAATTTTCTCTAAACGTTCATAAAACGGTATAACCTCTTCGTATTTTTGATCGTTGAATAGATACTTTGAAACTCGAATAGCTGCAATCTCCGTAAATCCGTTGTTAGGAACTTCTAACGTTTGTTTGTAAAGTTCGACTGCTTTTTCAATTGCATTTGTTCTATAAAAACAGTCAGCTAAATAATTTTTAGCATCATTTGAATAGATACCATCTGGGTATTTTGATAAGTATTTTTCAAATAATGATATTGTTGTCGCAATTGGTTGTAAAGTATCATCGTAAACAGCTTTAGCAGGATTGTAAAAAAGTTCTTCTTGTTGATCTTTTGTCATTCCTGCACAAGGATATTGTTCTCCTATTTCAAGTGCTTTTTCGGGTTGTTTTAGAGCGTTAAATATAGAAATCAGTCCCTTTGCTCCGATTTCACAAATTTCTCTATCACTACCATACTCTGTTAATATTTGTCTAAAAGCTAATTCTGATTTTTCGAATTCATGCTTTTTATAGTAAATATCAGCAATTTCAATTTGTGCTCTTTTTACTAATACATTAGTTGGGTAGTCGGTTATAATTTGCTCAAAATAACGTTTTGCTTTATCGTATTCCTCTATTGCTTTATAAGTAATAGCTAATTCTTCTATTGCGTTTAATATGTATTTCGAACTTTTGTAATTATTTACTAGATCTTGCAAATTTAGAATTTTATTTTCGGTCCCATTTTCTGAATAGCCATATGTTTTAGCTAAATAAAATAGAGCTTGATCTTCGTATCCTGATTTTAGTTTTAAAGCTTCAGAATAATACTTTATAGCTGTTTCATTTTGACGAGTTGCATAACAACCATCAGCGGCTCTCATACAAGCATCAGCTAATTTTTTCTTATTTTTTAGATTTGATTGTTGTGTATAGATACGAAAAGCTTCAATTCCTAAAAGTGTATCATTTTTAGAGTAGTAAGCATAGCCAATATTGTAATATGCATCGCTTTTTAAATTTGGAGATAAAGTCGCGGGTAATGTTAAAAATGCTTTATAACCTTGAATCGCTTTTTCATATTTTTTTAGTTGGAAATTTGCATCGGCTAACCAAAATTTAGCTTTTCCAGTGATTTCTGGGTCGATTGGGTATTTTTCAACTAATTCAAAAGCAGTTATTGCAGATGTATAATCAACTTTTTGATACAATTCAACTCCTCTATTGAATGCAACTAGTTGATAAGCAGTTTTTAATCGAATATCCTTATTTGGAAGTTTATCTAAAGATTGAAGGGCTTTTGCATAGTTATTTGTTGAGGTATAAACATTAACCAGATAGTGATATATATCATCTTTACGATAAGAATTTGGATAATGTTTTAAATAAAACTGCATGGCCTCCACAGCTTCATCGTAAGGATTTACATCTAATTTATAGGATAATACGGCATAATTATATAATGCGTCTTCCTTAATTTTAGCATCCTGATCTATTTTTGAAGCTTCTTCAAATGCAGCTCTTGCAGGAGCTAATTGGTCTTTTTTCAAATACGATTCACCAATATGATAATATGCTGATTGACCTAAACTATCTTTTTCTTGTACAACGATATTAAACATTTTTACAGCTTCACTATACATCCCTGTTTTGAAATAGGCATATCCTAGTTGATAATCGTCTCCTCTAGTTGTTCTACTTTTTTTATTGTACTGTAGAAGGTAGGGGATCGCTTCATCGTATTTTTTTAATCGGTAATAAGCATCGCCAAGTAAATGATTCATGTCGTTTGCATTTACAATATTTGAAGTGTCAACTATTGTAGGTGCAAACTTTGTAACTTCCTCATATTTACCTTGAAGATGATATATTTGAACAATATAATAAGGTGCTATTTTTGAAAAACGATCACTAGTTTGTAATTTTAAAAATCCTTCTAAAGCTGTTTGATACGATTTATCTTGATAAGCAATATGTGAAAAATAATAAAGAGCAGGTGATGAATATTGTGATACCCCGTCTTTTATTTCATAGAATGAATTTCTTGCTTCTACAAATTTATTTTCTTGAAAATTTGAGTAACCTACTTTGAAGTAAAATTCTTCGACATTTTCTTTTTCTACATCTGAAGCTTTTAATTTATTGAACCAAACGAGTGCGTCTTTGTAATCCTTTTTTTGATAAAAATATTGTCCTAGTCTAAAATATACAGCTTCTCTATAAATACTTTCTGGGTAATTTCTATTGAAATCTTCAATTAATTTGATAGCATCGTTTTGAAACAATTCTAATGCAGAAAGAGCTTCATAATACATTGCTTTTTGGTACAAAGGGTCATTTTTCTTACCAAATTGATTGATAAAACTCCTAAATTCATATCGGGCAGCACCAAATTGTTCTTTTTGATACAATTCTTCTGCTCGATAGAAATTAGCGTATTCACTGTTGTATTTTTCCGAAGTTTGCCCAAAAAGCTGACTTCCAAAACACACAAAAATAATAACCAAATATTTATACATAATGGGTTGCGTTTAATCGCACAAAATTAACGGAGATGTTAGATGGATGGTACTATGGGATTAAAAGTTTTAAACGTGATTTTGTTGAGAGAGAAGATTTGTTTTTAAGAATTGATTTAAGTGAGAATAATGACTACTTTTTTAAAGTATTGGTATTAAAAAAAGAGCATCCAATACTATCAGATGCTCTTTTAAAACTTATATGAAAATTTTTAAATTAAATGTTATTTACAAGTAAGTGTTTCATATTCACTTTTTTATCAATTATATCAAAAAGATCATTTACTGAAACTCTTTCTTGAAGCATTGTATCTCTATCTCTAATAGTAACAGTATTGTCTTCCAATGTTTGGTGATCTACCGTAACTGAATAGGGAGTTCCAATCGCATCTTGACGACGGTAACGTTTTCCAATCGCATCTTTTTCGTCGTATTGACACAAGAAATCAAATTTTAAACTATTTAAAATTTCTCTTGCTTTTTCTGGTAAACCGTCTTTTTTAGTCAACGGCATTACAGCAACTTTGTAAGGCGCTAAAGCAGCAGGTAAACTTAATACTACACGTTGTGAACCATCTTCTAATGTTTCATTTTTATGAGAAGCACTTAATATAGATAAAAACATTCTGTCTAATCCCACTGAAGTTTCAACTACATATGGTACATAGTTTTCATTGATTTCCGGATCAAAATATTTCAATTTTTTACCTGAAAATTCTTCGTGTTGTTTTAAATCGAAATCAGTTCTTGAATGAATTCCTTCTAATTCTTTGAATCCCATTGGGAAATTAAATTCGATATCTGCAGCAGCATTTGCGTAATGTGCCAATTTAATATGATCGTGGAAACGGTAGTTTGATTCACCTAAATTCAATGCTTTATGCCAAGCAATACGCGCATTTTTCCAATATTCATACCATTTCATTTCTTCTCCTGGACGAACAAAGAATTGCATTTCCATTTGTTCAAATTCACGCATGCGGAAAATAAACTGACGTGCAATGATTTCATTTCTAAATGCTTTCCCTATTTGAGCAATTCCAAATGGAATTTTCATTCTTCCTGATTTTTGAACATTCAAGAAATTAACAAAAATTCCTTGCGCTGTTTCAGGTCGTAAATAAATCGTTGAAGCATCACCCGCAACAGACCCCATTTCAGTAGAGAACATCAAATTGAATTGACGAACATCTGTCCAATTTTTAGAACCACTTACTGGACAAACGATTTCCAATTCTTCGATTAAATTTTTCAATCCAACCAAATCATTGTTTTCCAATGTCTCACGCATTTTATCTTCGATTGCAGTAATTTTTTCAGCATTACGAAGAACGTTTGGATTTGTCGCACGAAATTGTTCAGCATCAAAAGAATCTCCGAATTTCTTCGCTCCTTTTTCAACTTCTTTTTCAATTTTCTGACGAATTTTCTCCATGTGTTCTTCCAAAAGAACGTCGGCACGGTATCTTTTTTTAGAATCTTTGTTATCAATTAACGGATCATTAAAAGCATCCACGTGACCTGAAGCTTTCCAAGTAGTTGGGTGCATAAAAATTGAAGCATCGATACCAACAATGTTTTCGTGCATTTGCACCATTGATTTCCACCAATATGCTTTTATATTGTTTTTAAGTTCAGAACCCAACTGACCATAATCGTAAGTTGCCGCTAAACCATCATAAATTTCTGAAGATGGAAATACAAAACCGTATTCCTTCGCGTGTGAGATTACCTCTTTTAATTTGTCTTCTTTTACTTCCATAAGACAAAGTTAATGGAAGAATTAAAATGAATGTAAAATCGATATTAAAATTTAGAAAAAAGTGATTAGAATTTAGATCGCTTCGCTTATAGAGATTGGACCTCTTCTTTTCTAGACTAAATTCTAAAAGTTTATTGTCTAAGATCTAAAAATTTAATATCTACCCCTTATTAATCCTTTTCACTAATAAAACAGATTGAATAGTCATTAAGCATAAAAACACACCCAATAAATGGTAAGAAACTGCTTTTACATTATAGATTTTCATAATGACAAATACCATCACTGAAAACATTACCGCCAATAATTGAAAGGTGGTTAACATCAAGAAACGGTTTACAAAATTTTCGGGTGCTTTATCTAATCCCGGGGAAATAATTATTGTTCCCAAAATAGAGAGTATCAATAAAAATCCATCTACGGCTACTATACTTTTCAAAGTTAAATGAAACATTCCTGTAGAAAACAAGGAGAAATGAATACCAAAAACGAGGATAGCTCCAATTAAAATTTGTTTGTTATATTGTTTACTTTTCATCTTCCTTGTTGCTGCTATTTATTACATCTTTAATTACCAAATACAAACCAGCAAAAACCCCAAACAAAGACAATCCGATTGTCCACCAAGCAATTTCAGAATGAAATTTTTTATCTAGAAAAGTTCCTAACCAAGTAAAAAAAGCTATTAAGACACCCATTTGAATAACAAGCGAAGAATAACGTGCATATTTAGAAAGTTTTGGCTTATTATCCACTTCTTTATTTTGATTTGTCATCTTAATTTTTTTAATCAATAATATTCAAGCTGAAAATCTTCGTACTCCTGCAATTTTTGAGTCTCAAATAAAATTTTAAGATTATCTCTAGTAATAAGTATAATTTTAGCTTTTTGCAAATCTAACAAATGTTTACGTGTTTTTTTAAAAACTCGAATGTATTCAAGAGCATCCGTATCTAATTTAAATTCTTCTACTAAAATCACACTTTGATCATCACCATAAATTTTAGAACTTGTTTTAAGTTTTTCACGTCCAAAAAATTCACGGTTAAAATTCGAAACTTTTGTTCTTTCAGTAGTTGAAGAAACTTTTTTATCAATAAAGATTAATATCCAATGAACAGCTTTATCATCATACGAGTAAATAGCTTTTTTATTAAAATCAGCTTCCAAATTTTGAGAAACTCCTTTTTTAATTATAGATATAAGTTCATTTGCTCTTTTTTCTTCCTCGGAATTAGGGTATTCTTTAATTAGTTGCTCCAAAGTAGGAATTAACATTTGTTTATTTTCATTGGTTTGGCCTATACACATCGCTTTTAGTAGCATATATTTAGCACGAAACAAGTTATCTTTTTCAGATACAATTACCATAGAAGCTTTCGAAATTACAGGATAGTACAACCCTCTATTATATCTATCCAAAACCGACAAGTATTCCTTTTCAGCAATTGCATCTCTCTCCTTTTTCTTGATAAAATAATCAGGATCACGTAAATAATTGGCGTAATCTGAATTTGGATACATATTTAAAATATATTCTTTTTGAATTTCTGCTTTTGATTTATTAGTTTCACTATAAATTCTGTATAATTGATACGCTGATAATAAATTAAAATCACTGTTTTCTTTTCTATCTAATACGGCTAAAAATTGTTTAATAGCCATTTCATTTTCCATTAATTGTTCTTTATATATTACTCCAGCATCGTAAAGTGATGATAGTAATCTTTTTGTTGATGAACTAAAAGCAGAATCCGTTAGAGGAATCCTACTCATTAATCTTTCAACGGTTAAGGTATCTTCAACAACTTTAGCAGAAGTACTATCTGAAATTATTGTAGAATCTTGTACCTCTTCTTTAAATATTGAAGTGGTTATTTTTTCACTTCTTCTCCAATTATCTTCATTAACTCTTACGCCCCATAATTTTTTAAATTCGTCAAAACCTTCTGTACGAGTTTTTGAATTATTCCAATACCATTTATTTCCATTAACATCATTACTTTGAGACGATAAACTTTGATTTTTTTGTAGTTCTATCAAACGTTGAGCTTCCATTTTTTTACGGGATTCTTCGTCTTTTTTAATTTTCTTAATTACATTTTCAACAAATTCTTCTCTTTCTTTGATTGGTAATTTCGAAATTTTTTGAACACTGTCTTCAAATTCAGATGATTCTACTGCTTTCACTAAATCAAAAAGTTTAATAGCTTTATTTTTAACGCCTTCATAATTAGGGTATTGATCATTCACAACAGTGACACATGAATCATAATATTTTTGTGCAATTATATAATTACGCTCTGTAAAACTTAAATTCCCAAGTTTTTCGTAAGCCATACCTTTTTGTCTAGTATTCGATGTTGAATAAAAGGCAGATAAAGTAAGGTATTCTTTTGCTTTTGGTTTATTGTTTTTTTGAAGCTCCATATCTGCAAGTGCATAATAAATTTGGTCTTTGAATTCCGAATTTTTAGCATCTCTTAACATTTTCATTAAATCTTTTCTGAATTTTTCATCACCACCCATAAATGCTCTTCTTATTCTCGCGGTAAAATTCATTTCATAGGGTGAATTATATTTTAATACTTTCGAATAATGATCTTTTGCCTCAATTCTATTATTTGTTGCTTCATATAATTGAGCTAAAATAAAATTTACTCTAGATTTATCTGTTTGTTTTTTAGCAAATTTGAGAGATTCTTCAAGGTATTTTATAGCATCTTCCTTGTTTTTGTTTTTTAATGCTAATTCTGCTTTCGTTTTTTCTAAATCAAATCTTATTTTTTTTGGAAACTTGGCAATTTTATCTTTCTTCTTTATTTTTTCTTTTGTAATCTCTTTTTTCTTGAAAAATCCTTTTTTATCAGCATTTAATACTTCCTCTGCTTCAATTGCTTTATCTAAATTAGTCAAACTAAAAAGTGCTTCAGTATAATTACCAATTGCAATATTGGTTTTAGCAATCCATAAATCAGCAATGTAAAGAGTTGGATCATTTGAATAAAATTTCTTTATAAATTCAAAATTTTTCATTGCTGCTTCATAATCTCGTCGATAATAATCAGCAACACCAATTGTTGTCCAATTTTCATCTATCCATTGATTATACTCAGCTTTCTTTTTAGAAGGCCTATCATTGCTAGGCATACTATGGTTTTGGATCACTTTAGTACACTTAACGATTGCTGTATCAATAGAAGCGTAAAGTCCAGTAACTTCGGTTGCGTTAGGAACAGGATCAATAGGTAGAATAGAGTAATAATCTTCTTTTAGAGTAGACCTATACGTTGAAATTGACATTTTAATTAACTCATTCGCATTAAAATAGCCATTGTAATGAGCAGTCATTCCATGATAAGACCGACTTAGTAGAGAGTTTTTTTCAGTCGAACAAGAAAGAACAACTGAAATTAGAAGTATAAAAAAAAATATATATCGAATACTTTTATTCATTTTATTTATCTAGAAGTTCATTTGTTTTTTGAAAATTAAACTCCTAATTAACAAATTTATTTTATTTCTTTGATAAAATTGGTATTTGAGAAAAAAGCTTCCGAATATTTTTATGATTTAATTGGGTGTTCAGTCTAATTGGTCGAGTTTTTTTTAAAACTTTTTAAATTATAAATGTTGAATGTTTGAGTCATTAAATAACCAAACATTCAACATTAAAATTCATTTAAGCAATATTTGTGAAAACTTGTTGAATGTCATCATCATCTTCAATTCTATCTAACATTTTTTCAATATCAACGAGTTGTTCTTCCGTAAAATCAACAGGAGAAGTTGGAATTCTTTGTAAATTAGATTTTATTATCTCAATGTTTAAAGCCTCAATTGCGCTCGCTAAAGTTCCATAAGAAGTATAATCACCGTAAACGAAAACTTTGTCTTCAGCTACTTCAATTTCTTCGCAACCTGCTTCGATTAATTCCAATTCCAATTCTTCAGCATCAAAAGAATCAGATTTTTGTAATTCAAATACACATTTACGATTGAACATAAATTCTAACGAACCGTTTGGAACAACACCGCCACCCGCTTTATTAAAATACATTTTTACGTTTGCAACAGTTCTAGTAGTATTGTCAGAAGCACATTCTACAAATACTAAAACACCATGCGGACCTTTACCTTCATAGTTGATTTCAGTAAATGAAGCAAGATCTTTTTGAGTTGCACGTTTTATTGCAGCATCAATATTATCCTTAGGCATATTTTCAGACTTCGCATTTTGAATAGCAGTTCGTAGTTTCCCATTCATCGATGGATCACCACCACCTTCTTTAGCTGCCATTGTAATTGCTTTCCCTAATTTAGGAAATACTTTGGACATTTTGTCCCATCTTTTTTCTTTTGCCGCGCGGCGATATTCGAACGCTCTTCCCATAAAACTGGATTTATTTACAAGTGTAAAATTAAATATTTTGTTCAAATTTTATGTAAAATTTCATTTTTTTTGTCGGTTAATAAACTTTCACTATCTTTGCGCCAAAATTGAGTAGTTCAATCATAAAATAAAAGTGAACAATGGCTTTTAAAAACGTATTAAAATCAGTCGTATTAATTTGTTTAGCAGTTTTCTCGTTAAATGTTTCATTTGCAAACGAAGGGGAGAAGCATAAAAAAGAAGAGTTAAATATTCAACACCATATAATGGATGCTCATGAATGGCATTTGTGGGGTGAAACTTCAGTTTACCTTCCTGTTATCTTGTTAGATGGTGGACTACAAACATTTTCTTCGAAAGAATTATACCACGGAACAGTTATTAAAGCGGAAGGACACCATGCTGAAGAAGAGATTGAATACATTGCTAATACAGAAATCGGTTATGCTATATTTCATGAGAAAATATACAAACTAAATGCAAATGGAGAATTAAATTTTCATGATGGCCACCCAACAAATGCAAAGCCACTTGATTTTTCTATTACAAAAAATACGCTTTCATTATTTTTCGGATCTACAATCATTTTACTTTTAATGTTTAGTACAGCTAAATTTTACAAGAAAAATGGCGCTGTTGCTCCAAAGGGATTAGCAAAATTTATTGAACCATTAATTGTTTTTGTTCGTGATGATATCGCAAAAGCAAACATTCATAATGGGAAACACCATAAATACACTCCTTATTTATTGACGATTTTCTTCTTTATTTTTATTAATAACCTTTTAGGATTGGTTCCAATACTTCCTGGTGGAGCTAATTTAACAGGTAATATAAGTTTCACAATTGTGTTGGCTTCTTTCACATTGTTGATTACACTTTTTTCAGCGAATAAAAATTATTGGAAACACATTTTTGCTACTCCTGGTGTTCCAATAGCATTATTACCGATTATGATTCCAATTGAGATAGTTGGTATTTTTGCAAAACCTTTTGCATTGTTGGTTCGTTTGTTCGCAAATATGACTGCGGGACACATCATTATTTTATCTTTGATTTCAATAATTTTTGTTAATCAAAATGCTGCTTGGGGATTTTTATCAGTTCCTATGGGGTTATTTATTTCAGTGTTAGAGTTGTTGGTTGCTTTCTTGCAAGCGTATTTATTTACATTGCTTTCGTCTTTGTTTATAAGTGCAGCAGTAGAAGAAGCTCACCATTAATAATTTGTAATTTTTTTAATATATATAGTTATGATTTACGGAAGTATAGCAGCAATCGGAGCTGGTCTTGCAGTTTTAGGAGCAGGATTAGGAATTGGTAGAATTGGTGGTTCAGCAATGGACGCAATCGCTCGTCAACCAGAAGCTTCAGGTAAAATCCAAGGAGCAATGATTATTGCTGCAGCCTTAATTGAGGGTGTTGCACTTTTCGGAGTGGTAGTTGGAATGCTTGGTGGTGCGAAATAATTACTAAATAGATTTTCATTGTAACGGTTGGTTACAATGAAAATCTTATTTTTAAAGAAATTAAATAATTTAAATTGATAAAAATATGGATTTAGTTACACCGAATTTGGGACTAATGTTTTGGACAGGACTTATTTTTGTTCTGTTGTTGTTTATCCTGACAAAATTTATTTGGAAACCAATTTTATCGGTAGTAAATACTCGTGAAAAAAGTATTTCAGATTCTTTAGAATTAGCTGAAAAAACAATGCTTGAAATGAAGTCATTACAAGCACAAAATGAGAATTTATTAAAAGAAGCTCGTGCTGAAAGAGACGCGATTGTTCGTGATGCAAATGCAATTGCAACTAAAATGGTTGAGGATTCTAAAAATGTAGCTAAACTTGAAGCAGATAAAATTATTATATCAGCTCGTGAAGCTATTAATAATGAAAAAGTTGCTGCTCTTGCTGAATTAAAAACTCAAATAGCTGAATTTTCTTTGCAAATTGCAGAAAAAGTTGTTCGTGGAGAATTATCTTCAGACGAAAAACAAAAAGCATTATCTGAGAAACTTGCTGCTGATTTTAAATTGAATTAAAACACAGAAGATGAAAGGATCGAAAATAGCTAGTCGGTATGCTACAGCACTTTTGGAATTATCAATTGAGCAAAACAAAGTTGAGCAGGTTTTAGCTGATATGAAATATTTGTTAGAAGTGAACAATGAAACTCGTGATTTTCAATTGCTTTTGGATAGCCCAATTGTAAAAAGTGATAAAAAAATCGCTATTTTCGGAGAGTTGTTTGGACAATTTGAAGAAATTTCAACTGCTTTTGTAAATTTAATTACTACAAATAGAAGAGAAAATCACCTTCCTTCTATAGCAGATGCATTTGATTTACAAGTTAAAGAATACAAAGGTATTGTACCAATTACTATAGTTTCAGCAAAACAATTAGAAGATTCTACTCGTAGAATCATTTTGGAAAAAGTTGAAAAAAGTGTAACTGGTCAACTAGAGGTAACAGAATTGATTGATGACTCATTAATTGGTGGGTTCATTGTTCAAATGGGAGATAAACAAATTGATGCTTCAGTAGCAAGCCAATTTAATGAATTAAAACAACGTTTAACAAGATAATTTGGCATAAGCCAACATCAGAGTAAAACTATACAACATGGCAGATGTAAAACCAGCAGAAGTTTCTGCAATTTTAAGAGAACAGTTATCAGGTTTCAGATCTGAAACAGAACTTCAAGAAGTAGGTACCGTTCTTTCAATAGGAGATGGTATTGCTCGTATTTATGGACTTACAGGAGTTCAATACGGAGA
>CANCQX010000082.1 GCA_947380375.1 Flavobacteriales bacterium | reverse complement strand
TAAAAAATATTAAAAAGCTATGATTGAAAAAGCACCTTCTAAGCAAACGAAGTATTTAAACAATTATAAAGATTTAAAAGGCTTATTTCAACTTACTATCATAAAATAAAATTATCAATATATGAATACAAAATATATGAAAGTAATGTTTCTTTTTTTATCTCCTTTTTTATTTTCTTCTTGTGGGGGTAACGAAATTTCAATACCTAAGCCACCAACTTACTTAAGAATGAACTTACCTAGACACAATTATAAGTTATATAGTAACTCTTGTCCTTATATGTTTGAGATTTCAGAAATTTTCCAAGTAGAAGATGTGATGGATGAATCTGGTTTGAGTTGTCATAAAGAAATTAAATTAGGTCCACTAAATGGGGTTATTCATTTTTCATATATTAATATGGTTGAACCCCTATCTCGTTATGTGAATTATTCAAATGACAAGGTTGATGAGCATAAAATAAAAGCTAATTCTATTGAGGATGTAAACATAATTAGAGAGGAAGATCGAGTATTTGGTACTTTTTTTGAATTAAAAGGGGATGTTGCAACTCCATTTCAGTTTTATCTTACCGATTCAACAAAAAGATTTGTAAGTGGAGTGGTTTATTTTAATTGTGTACCCAATTATGACTCATTGAAACCTAGTTTAGACTATTTAAAACTTGATTTAATGAAATTGGTGAATACGTTTAAATGGAAATAAATTTATATAATACTGTTTTCTTAAGTATAGGAAGTAATCAAGGTGAACGATTATTTAATATAGAAAAAGCTCTAACTATTATCTCTTCAAAAGCAGGGGATATTTATTTAAAGTCTCCAATATATGAAAATCCACCACTAGATTTTGAAGCTGAAATGAATTTCTATAACTTGTGTATAGGAATTAAAACCAAACTTAATCCCCAAGACTTGCTTTTTGTATTACAACAAATAGAATTAAAAATCGGGAGAAATAAAAAAACATTAGATAGACAATACACATCAAGAGTTATTGATATAGATATAATTTTTTTTAATGATATTGTTCTTGATTCTGAGAATCTTAAAATTCCTCATTTACTTTTCAAACAAAGGAATTTTGTTCTAAAGCCTTTAAGTGATATTGCAGCAAAGTTTATTGATCCTTTTACTGGTTTTACTGTTGATTATTTACATGCAAATTGTCAAGATAAAAGTGTTCTATTAATAGTTTAAAAACTAAAAAAAAAGAACAAATATTTTTTTTAGTTTTAATCTAGTTGTTTTTTATAATTTTAATGTTTAATATTGCGAACAATTTAAGATTAGAATTACAACTAGTACAGGTATGAAAAAACAAACTATCAAAGGATTAGCTTTTATTGTTGCTGCAGGATCAATGGCGACTAGCTGTGACTTATTAAAAGATTTGCAATACGAAGTCACTCCTAAAACTCTTGAAATGCATGGAGATTCAGTTCGTGTTAGCGTAGATGTAAATTTTCCTGTTAAAGGAATTAGAAAAAAAGTTTCAGCTGAAATTACTCCATTGTTGGGTACCACAGCTTTAAAAACGATTACTTTTCAAGGTGAAAAAGTTACAGGAAATGGTAATGTTATTCAATTTAAACCAGGAGGTAAAATTACTTATTCAGATATAATCGCTTACAAACCTGAATTTGAAGATACTCAGTTAAAAGTTACAGGTTCTTTCTCAAAAGGAGGTAAAGTAAAAGGTGCTATTCCTGAAAAGAAAATAGCTGAAGGTACTATAGTTACTCCTTTATTAGTTAATAAAGATTTCAAAGTTATTTTAGAGAAAGATGCTTTCACAAGAGTAACAGAAAAAGGATTTACAGCACAAATTAATTTTGATAAAGGTAAATCTCTTGTTAAGCCTTCTGAATTAAAAGAAAAGGATATTGCTGATTTGAAAGTTTGGTTACAAGCGGCTAATTCCAATCCTAAAATTACTATAAAATCAATTAGTGTAATTGGTTATGCTTCACCAGAAGGAGAAGTTGGTTCAAATGATACTTTATCTAATGAGCGTGCTACTGCTGCTAAGTCTACAGTATTAGGTGTTGCCTTAGGAGCTGAAAATGACAAAATTAAAACTGAAATGTTCTCTTTAGTAGGTAGAGGAGAAGATTTTGATGGTTTCAAAAAAGAGTTAGTTGCTTCTTCAATGAATAATGATGAGAAACAATTAATTATTAGAGTTCTTGAAATGCAAAAAGATCCTGTTACCCGTGAAACTGAAATGCGTAACATGGGAAAAACATTTACTTTTCTTGAGCAAAATATATTTACTAAACTTCGTCGTTCTGAAATCATAGTAAATTATGATAAAGTTGGACATACAGATGAAGAATTAAAAACATTATCTGTTTCTCATCCAGATTCATTAAATATTGAAGAATTGTTATTCGTTGCAACATTAACAAACGATTTAAATGAGAAACTTCGTGTTTATAAACTTATTGAATTAAATTTCCCAACAGACCAAAGAGGTGCTAATAATGTAGGAGCTATTTTTTACATGCAAAATAAATTACAAGAAGCGAAAGCTGAATTTGAAAAAGCAAATGGTATAAAAGATAATTCAATTTCTAAAAATAATTTAGGAGCTATTGCAGGATCTTTAGGTGATCGTGAAGGAGCTAAGAAAATTTTAGATCAAGCTAAAGGTGCTGGTTCAGAAGTTAATTACAACTTGGGAATATTAAATATTCAAGATGGATTATATAATGAAGCAGTATCTAATTTTGGAACTGATAATTCTTTCAACAAAGCATTAGCTCAATTGTTAAGTGCTACAGCTGCTGGTTCAGATGTTAAAACACTTGACGATTCAGCTGATAAAGAAAGTGCTCAAGGATTTTATTTAAAAGCAATTGCAGCTGCTCGTCAAGATAATCTTGATTCAACTATTAGTAATTTAAAAAATTCATTTGCTAAAGACGGATCTTTCAAAGATAAAGCAGTAAAAGATAAAGAATTTTTGAAATACGCTGAAAATCCAAATTTCTCTGGAGCAGTTAAATAGTATAATTTTATAATAATTAAAAAAATCCCGATTTACTTTTGTAAATCGGGATTTTTTGTTTATTCAATTTCAGTAATAAAATTAATATTTGAAATGATTAACTTTGAATTTAATATTTAAAATTATGACAGAAAAAAAAATAACATTCGGGAAAATATTTTGGCCTAGTTTAGTTGCTGCATTAACAGTTTCAATAATTGGATCTGTTATCTTCCTTTTAATTTCTTTTGGTGTCATTAGCGGATTATCTGATGGAAAACCATATTCAGTAAAAGAAAATACAGTGCTGCACATTACTTTAAATGGAAATATTGCAGAATTCGGTGATACAAAATTCAATAAATCTCAATTAAATTTTGAAAATAAAATAGGATTAAGTGATTTATTATTCGGCTTTAAAATGGCTGCAAAAGACAAACATATAAAAGGTCTTTTTATAGATATAAAAGATGTAAAATGTGGATACGCAACAGCAAGAGAAATTAGAAATGCTATAAATAGTTTTGAAAAAAGAGGAAAATTTGCAATTGCCTATAATTCAGGAGAATATATTTCTCAAAAAGAATATTACATTGCTTCAGCAGCTAAATTAAATTATGGTTTTCCAACTTCAGCAATGGAGTTTGTTGGTTTAGGAACGGAATTAATGTATTTTAAAAATACATTAGAGAAATTAGAAGTTGAAATACAAGTGATTAGAGGTAGAAATAATGATTTTAAAAGTGCTGTAGAACCATTCTTTAGGGAAAATATGAGCGATTCTAGTAGGGTTCAAATTGAAAAATATTTAAATAGTATGTGGTTTGATATTCGACATGATATTTCTTTCGACAGAAAAGTAAATGAAAAAGATTTATATAGAATTGCTGAGAATGTTTCTATTCACAGAGCAGAAGATGCTGTTAAATATAAGTTATTAGATGGTGTTAAATATAGAGATGAAATAATTGATTTAATTAAAATTAAAGCAGGAATAAGTGTTCATAATGATTTAGAACTTCAAGCATTTGAAAAATATTCTAAAAAGAATTTTATAAAAGATCAATTATTGGTTAAAGCTGATAAACCTAATTTAGCGGTGATACTTGCAGAAGGAGAAATAACCACAGATGGTGATGGTTTGACATCAAAAGAAATCTGTAAATTGTTTCAGGATGTTCGTCGCAATAAATCTGTTAAAACGGTTGTTTTTAGAATTAATAGTCCAGGAGGTAGTGCATTAGCAAGTGATGAAATATGGAGAGAGGTTAAATTAACAAATAAAGTTAAAAAAGTTATCGTTTCTATGGGAGATGTCGCTGCATCAGGAGGGTATTATATTGCAGCACCTGCTTCTTTTATTTTTGCTGAACCAAATACAATTACAGGATCAATAGGTGTCTTTGGAGTTATTCCTTATACTGGTAAAATGCTAACTAATAAATTAGGATTAACTTTTGATAGAGCCTCTACAAATTCACATTCTGTAATGTCATTAAATCGAAAAATAACAGATCATGAACTAAGCCTAGTTCAGGAAGAAGTTGATCAGATTTATTTACAGTTTATGAAAAATGTTTCTGAAGGAAGAGGGATGACAGTTAAACAAGTCAATAAAATTGCAAGAGGTAGAGTTTGGACGGGACGTGATGCTTTAAAAAATGGATTGGTTGATAAATTAGGTGGAATTTCAGATGCTATAAATTACGCGGCTAAAAAATCCAAAATCCAAAATATAAAAGTTATTTATTATCCTTTAATAGAGGAAAACCCTATTGCTGATTTAATTGAAAAGTTAGAGGAAGAGACAAATTCAAATTCGACATCAGGTTCAATTGAAATCCCTTCAGCTTTAATGGATTATCTTCAAAAATTAAAAAGTTTAGAGTCTTATTCAGGTATTCAAATGAGATTACCTTATGAGATAAATATTCGTTGAATATAAAGTTTAAATCACAAAAAAGAGGCTATCAACTAATTGATAGCCTCTTTTTTGTGAAATTATTTATTACTTTGCTAATTCAATGAACGAGTCGTAAGATACTTCTTTTTCATTAAGTTTAACTGTGTTTTTAAAGTATTCAGTTATTTTTTGATCAGCAATCATCTCTAATATTTGAGTGGATTCTTCTTTTTTAGATAATAATCCAATTGCTGTTTCAGTTAATTCTTTATCATCTGGTGCTGGCATTCCGTATTGAGCAAAATTGCTTTTCAGAATGTTTTTGGTAAAATCAATAATTTCTTGATTATCTAATTTTAAGTTATTTGCTTTAAAAATGTTGCCTTGTATTAGTTGCCATTTCAAATTTTTAGCATATCCTTCGTATTCTGCTTCAATTTGTTCAGGTAAAATAGGTTTGTCATTTGATAAACGAATCCAACGTTTCAAGAAAGCATCGGGTAATTCAATTTTTGTGTTTAAAATTAAATCTTCAAAAATTGAACGAGCTAAAAGACGATCAGAATCATTTACGAACATCTTTTTTAAATCTTCTTCGATTTTAGATTTTAATTCGATTTCTGATTTAATGTTTCCTTCTCCAAAAAGTCTGTCAAACAATTCTTGGCTTAATTCAGCCATCTCCATATGTTTGATTTCATTTATTGTTAATTGAAATTTTTCTGAAATACTAGACAATTCTTCTTCTTTAATTCCTAGCATAGCTGCAGTATCTTTCCCTCCTCTTGAAACAGATGCTGGAGTAACAATTACTTTTTCTCCAATTGATTTACCTAATAATTCTTTTTTAATTTTATCATCTTCAATAAATTCCATAGAAATAGTTGAAGAATGTAAAATACCACCTTCTAAAATTGTCCCATCAGTTTTTAGTTCAGAAAATTGAGCTAGAATTAAATCCGTATCACCTACAGTTGAAGAACTAATTAACTTACCATAACGACGACGTAAATCTTCAATTTGTTTAGATATTAAAGTATCATCTATTTTTACAGTTACGAAATCATACTTCGATTTTTCAGAAATTGAAATATTAATTTCTGGTGAAATACCAATTTCAAACGTGAATTCAAAATGATCAGGTTTATTGAAATTTCCTTTGACAGGTATTTTATCACTAGGAATAGGGTTTCCTAAAATTTCAATTTTGTTTTCATTAATGAAATTATATAAATTTTCATTAACTATTTTATTCAAAACATCAGTTAAAACTTTTTGACCGTGTTTTTGTTGAACAATTGTCATTGGAACATGCCCAGGTCTAAATCCTGTCATTTTCATACTAGCTCTATGTTTGTCTAGGCCAGCTTTAACTTTGTTTTGATAATCAGCGGGATTAATTTCCACTTTAAGAATCGCATTTACTGCGTCTACATTTTCTCTAGTAACGATCATTTTACTATTTTTTAAAAACTAGTTTAAACAAAAAATGGTATTAGCGAACTAATACCATTGACAAGTGAGGATAGAGGGAGTCGAACCCACACGCCGCGAGGCACTAGATCCTAAGTCTAGCATGTCTACCAATTCCACCATATCCCCAAAAATTCTTAGATAAATCTTTTGAACTTTTAATGCGTTACGTTTAACGCTTTGCAAATATATTCATTTATTTTTAATAATGAAATTAATGTTAACTTTTTCTTTTAAACTTTGACGTGCAATTGAAAAATTTAGAGAGAGTTTTGATGATTTTAATTGTTTGAAAATATTATTGCTTGAGTTTTTCCTTCACTTTAATTTAATGGTTAATTTAGCTCCTAATATGTTTAATATTTAATTGTGGGAATAATAGAATTTAGCGAAGTGATTCTCGTGAATCATAATGATGAAGTAATTGGAAAAATGGAAAAACTTGAAGCTCATCAAAAAGGACTTCTTCATCGTGCCTTTTCGATTTTTGTATTTAATTCTAAAAATGAGTTATTAATTCAAAAAAGAGCAAAAGGTAAATATCATTCGGAGGATTTATGGACAAATACATGTTGTAGCCATCCTTCACCAGGCGAATCTATTATTTCCGCTTCTAATAGACGTTTGAAAGAAGAAATGGGTATGTCTTGTGAATTACAGAGTGCTTTTTCTTTTATTTATAATGTCGAATTAGATAACGGACTTTATGAACACGAATTAGATCACGTAGTTATTGGTTTTGGTAATGATGAACCGGTTATTAATCCAATTGAAGCTTCAATGTTTTACTGGAAATCAATCGATGAAATTATTAAAGATATTGATGATAACCCACTGAATTATACAAGTTGGTTTAAAATTATTATGAAAGATCATTTGGAAAAAATAAATAATGCTTTAAAAAATAACAATGAAAGTTTGTAGAAGAGAGACCTTTAATTCGGCGCATCGATTATTTAGATCTGATTGGAGTAATGAAAAAAATGAAGAAGTTTTCGGGAAATGTAGTAATCCTAATTTCCATGGTCATAATTATGTTTTAGAAACTTGGATTGAAGGAGATATTGATCCTGAAACAGGTTATGTTATTGATTTAAAGTTGTTAAAGCAGATAATTAAAAGTGAAGTTTCTGATAAATTTGATCACACCAATTTAAATTTAGATTGCAAAGAGTTTGAAAATTTAAACCCTACTGCTGAAAATATTTCTTTTGTAATTTGGAATCTTTTAAGAGCAAAAATTGACTCTAAATTTAATTTGACAGTCAAACTTTGGGAAACAGAGAACAATATTTTTGAATACAGTGGAAATTAAAATATAAACAAAGATTACAAGTGATGAAATCAATTTTTTGGCATAGAAGGGATTTAAGAATTGATGATAACTCAGGTTTATACAAGGCTTTAAAAAAATCAACTACAGTTATTCCTATTTTTATTTTTGATACAACAATTTTAAATAAATTAGAAAAACATGACCAACGCGTTCTTTTTATTTATGAAGAAATTAAGCGTTTAAAACATCAATATCAACTTGTTGGTTCTGATTTGGAGGTGTTTTATGGTAACCCGATTGATATTATTACAGAAATTTCTATAAAATATGATGTAAAATCTGTTTTTACAAATAGAGATTACGAACCTTATGCCTTGGAAAGAGATAGTATAATTTTTAACAAATTAGCCGAAAAAGGAGTTTCTTTCGTTGGATCTAAAGATCACGTTGTTTTTGAAAAAAGTGAGATTATGAAATCTGACGGAACTCCTTATACTATTTTTACTCCTTATTCAAGAAAATGGAAAGAAAAACTGAATGAATTTTATCTTTCATCTTATCCTTCAAGTGAGTATATAAATAAAACTATTAAGGTTGATAATCCTTCTAAACTTATATCTTTGATTGAAATGGGATTTGATAATGTTATTTTGAATGATTTTCCTAATCGAATCGCACCAATTTCAATTATTAAATCATATGAAGAGACTAGAGATATTCCTTCCATATTAGGAACGACACGTTTAAGTATTCATTTGCGGTTTGGAACTATAAGTATTCGTGAATTAGCAAATATATCCTTTCAAACAAATGAAAAGTATTTAAATGAACTTATTTGGCGAGATTTTTATCAAATGATTATTTTTCATTTTCCATTATCTGTGAACAATTCTTTTAAAAAGAAATACGATCAGATAAAATGGGTTAATAACGAAGATGAATTTCAAAAGTGGTGCGATGGTAAGACTGGCTATCCAATTGTAGATGCAGGAATGAGAGAATTGAGCCAAACAGGGTTTATGCATAATAGGGTAAGAATGATTGTTGCTAGTTTTTTAACAAAACATTTATTAATTGATTGGAGATGGGGTGAGGCTTATTTTGCAACAAAATTATTAGATTATGAACTTGCTAGTAATGTCGGAGGTTGGCAATGGGCTGCTAGTTCTGGTTGTGATTCGGTACCTTATTTTAGAGTTTTTAATCCGACTCTACAACAAGCTAAATTTGATAAGAACTTATTATACATAAAAAAATGGATTCCAGAATTTGAAACTTCTGATTATCCTAAGCCAATAGTGGATCATGTTTTTGCTAGAGAACGTGTTTTAACTGAATTTAAAAAAGCACTAGCTTAAAAATTAAATAGTATGTCAATAAAAATAGGGGATAAATGTCCGATTTTTTCTCTCTTAGATCAAAAGGGAGAAATGTATAATTTGAATGATGTTATTGGTCGAAAAAATTGTGTAATCTATTTTTATCCAAAAGACAATACATGGGGATGTACAAAACAGGCATGCTCATTTCGTGATGCTTTTCAAGATTTTGTTGATTTAGGATGTGAGGTTATTGGGATTTCATCAGATTCGGTCAGTTCTCATAAACTATTTTCAGAGAAATACAATCTAAATTTCCCTATATTATCTGATTCTAAAGATGAAGTCAGGAATTTATTTGGAGTTCCTAAAAGTCTTTTTGGATTATTAAAAGGTAGAGTTACATATATAATTGATAAGAATGGAATTGTTGTTTGGGTCTTTAATTCTCAAGTGAATTCAGTTGCCCATATTTCAAAGGCTATTAGCTTTGTGAAAGAAATGGAAAAATAAAATTGATTGGATTTTAGTTTAATTATTTACTGTTTTTAAGTTAGATATTAATTTCACTAATACAATTTTGGTTTTTAAATTAATAGATTTTATGAGAATTTTATGTAGTGTCTTTTTTTTAGTTTTTTGTTCGACAGCTTTTTCTCAAAAAAAAGAATCGCCTAAATTAGTTGTTGGAATAGTTGTTGATCAAATGTGTTATGAATATTTATACAGGTATCAGTCTAAATTTTCAAAAGGTGGTTTTCTAAAATTAATGAATAAAGGGACTCATTGTAGAAATACGCATTATAATTATGTGCCTACTTTTACAGGTCCTGGACATGCTTCAATCTATACTGGAACTACTCCGAATAATCATGGCATTGTTGCAAATGATTGGTTTGATAGGAATACTGGAAATTCTGAAAATTGTGTACACGATTCCACTATTTTTGGAGTAGGGACAAATTCTAAAGAAGGTGAATGTTCGCCTAATTATTTAAAAGCAAATACAATAACAGATCAATTAAAGTTAACTTATCCTTCAGCAAAAGTTATTTCGATGTCTATAAAAGATCGAGGAGCAATACTTCCGGGAGGTCATTTATCAGATGGTACTTATTGGTTTGATTATTCAATTGGTAAATTTGTAACGAGTTCATTTTTTAAAAAAGAAATACCTTTTTGGGTAAATAATTTCAATAATAAAGAGTTTCCAAATTCGTATTTGAATAAAACATGGAATACATTATTAAATCTTGAAGAATACAAAGAAAGTGGACCTGACGATTCGCCTTATGAAGAATTATTGAAAGGGAAAAGTACTCCTACATTTCCTTATGATTTAAAGGAACTTTGTGACGGAAAACCTAATTATGATTTATTTACTCACACCCCTTTTGCAAATACGTATTTAACAGATTTTGCAATTGAATCTATATATAATGAAATGTTAGGTCAGGATAATCAAGTCGATTTTTTGACAATAAGTTATTCAACGCCAGACATTGCTGGTCACTCATTTGGTCCCTATTCAGTGGAATTAGAAGATATTTATTTAAGATTAGATCTTGAGATTAGTAAATTGATTCTAGCTTTAGAAAAGCGAGTAGGAAAAGATAAATTTACACTTTTTTTGACTGCTGATCATGCCGTTGTTCCTGTTCCTCAATACCTTATTGATAAGAAGCTTCCTGGTGGTTATGTTTTTTTAGATAATAATTTAATTAATTTGAACGAAGATGTAAAAAATAAATATGGTTCAGATTTAATTTTAGCAGTTAAGAATAATAATATTTATTTAGATCATCAAACGATTGATTTATTGAAAATAAATAAAGATGAATTGGAAATATTCATTAGCAAAAAAGTTTCAGAATGGGAAGGAGTAAAGTGCATTTTTACTTCTTCTGAATTGATTTCAACATCAACTGATAATAGTTGGAGAGATATGATTCGTTTAGGATATGATAAAAATAAGAGCGGTGATTTAATTTTTATATTAGAACCAGGTTTTTTACCAAAATCAAATGATTCTGAAAAAGCAAGAAAAGGAACTAGTCATGGATCTGCTTTTAATTATGATACACATGTTCCTTTGATATGGTTCGGGAAAGGTATCAAAAAACAAGAAGTATTTAGACGGATTAATATAATTGATATTACACCAACTTTGACTCATTTGTTATATCTACAAAATCCAAATTCTACAACTGGAGAGCCAATTTTAGAGATTTTAATGAAATAATTATTTCACACTAATTTTTAGAATGTTCTTAGTGTGTTCATTCGCAATACCATTTGCGCCTAAACGAATTCTAAGACACCAAAGAATAGTATTTTCATCTTCTAAGACTAGAACATCTTTTTTTTTATTGGTGGGTATTTTAGCTTCTTTTATAATGTCTGAAATGAGTTTACTTCCTTTCATTCCTAAAGGGATCATTCGATCTCCTTCTTTCCATTTTCGAAGATTTAATTCTCCTCTTATTTTAGAAGGGTCGAGGTAAATTTCATTTTTAGAAAATACAGCGGGTAAATTTGAAACTTCTTCAATATACAAAATAGGAATTGAAGCTAATTCTGATTCTTTTTGAATTAATTGAAAATTATCTTCATCTCTTATTATACATTCAATCGAATTAATATTTGACTCAAATAGTAATTTTTTTCCTTTTTGAGAGTTTCTGAGTTTATTTAGTTCTTTAACCAAACTTGCCTTTTGACCTAATTTTCGAAAAAGTTCTACCTTTTGATTTTCAGTTAAAGAATCGAATACAATAAAATTGAGATTTTTAATTTCTATAAATTGTTCGAAAATGGGTTTAATTTTAAATTCTAATTCTAATTGTGTTTCTTGGAATTTTTTCACAAGCAGTAAAACACTTTCATTTAAAGTTGGAATTTTTGATTGAAGTTCGGGTAATAAAATATTTCGAAGAATATTTCGAGTGTATTTATTGGTTTTATTCGTATAATCTTCTCTCCAAAATATCTTGTTTTTAGAAGCGTACTGAATAATTTCTTCTTTTGAAAAATCGAGTAGTGGCCTAATAAATTGATTATGTTCACTTGGCATACAAGCCATCCCCATTATCCCCGATTTTCTAGCTAAGTGCATGAAAAATGTTTCAATTTGATCATCTTTATGATGTCCTAAGGCTATATAATTATCAGATGATTGAATTTTTTTTTCTTCAAAAAAAGTGTACCGAACTTTTCTAGCTATTTCTTGTAAATTACCTCCTTTTGAATTTAAAATAGCTTGTAAATCAACTCTTTTTAGATGAAAAGGTATGGAAAGTTGCTCACAAGTATCTTTCACCATATTCATATCTAACTCTGAATTCTCTCCTCTTAATTGATAATTTACATGAAGTACTTCAATATTCCATTTTGCTTTATTAAAAATATATAAAAGCGTCATAGAGTCAACTCCACCACTACATGCTAAGAATGTTTTTTTTGTGGAAAGAAATTCCCATTTTTGAGTAATAATTTTAAATAAATCACTCATTTATTCCATTTAGTATTCGTTGTACTTTTACCAAACATTCATCGTATTCTTTTTCAGGCGATGATAAATCAGTAATAGCGCCTCCAACCGAACAGGATAAATAATTTTTATTTTTATTGTATAATAATGATCTAATTACGACATTGAAATCAAAGTCACCACTAGGTGTTATGTAACCTATTGACCCTGAGTATAATCCTCTTTTAAACGATTCGTGTTCTTCGATTAATTCCATGGCTCTAATTTTGGGTACACCTGTCATTGAGCCCATTGGAAATGTAGCTTTGATTATATCTATAAAAGATGTTTCTTTTTTCACTTTACATGAAACAGTTGAAATCATTTGATGAACAGTTTCAAAGCTATATATACCACATAATTCATCTACTTTTACACTATTTTTTTTTGCTATTTTTGATAAATCATTTCGAACAAGGTCAACAATCATAATATTTTCAGCTCGTTCTTTTGGGTCATTAATTAATTCTTTTTTGATATTTTCATCCTCAATTTCATTCAAACCTCTTTTAGCAGTCCCTTTAATTGGTTCTGATATAAGTGTATCATCAGTTTTTTTCAAGAAACGTTCAGGACTTCCACAGAAAACAGAAAAATCTCCAAATTGCATAAAAGAAGAATAAGGAGCTTTTGTAATTTTGTTTAATTTGAAGTACAAATCTAGAGGGTATTCTATATTGACATTTTCAGCATAAAATTCTTGGCAAAAATTTATTTCATAAATATTACCAAGATGAATCTGTTCTTTTAATTTTTTAATCTGTTCAATATATTTTGCTTTATCAATTCGTTCTTTAAAATTAAATTTATTTGGGTGATAATTTTGGTCCGTTTCCTCCTCTAAAAAATAGTTTAAAAAATCTAGACTTTCTTTGTCTTTATCACCCTGAACAAAGTTAAAATTTTCATTTTTTAGTTCTACTACATATTTAGGAATCCAAAAGTATAATTCAGGAAATTCAACACCATCTATATTGTTAGAGGAAAGATTTTCGATCTCATTTTTCAAATCATAACTTAAATAACCAAAAATATATTTTCCAGGATTAGATTTGATGAAAATCTCTAATTTTGAAATGCAATTCCCATCAGAAGCTAGTATATTTTCACCATCACCAAAAGCTAAAAGTCCACAGCCATTATTACTATTTAAATATGTAATTGGAAATCTATACATTATGAATTATTTTAATTTCAAATTTAATGATTTAGAATTGATTTTACTAAGTGCATCACTATATTTATTTGGTTGAGCTTTATAATGATAAAATTCTTAAATTTGAGTTAAATCAAAAACATATAATTAATGTTATATAGATTTTTAAAGATTATAGTTGGGATTGGAATTCGCTTTTATTATAAAGAAGTAAAGGTATTGAATAGAAAATCCTTAAATCATAATGGCCCATTAATTATTATTTCAAATCATCCAAATACATTAATGGACGCTATGATGATTGGTTTTGCTTCAAAACAACCGATTTATTATATTGCAAAAGGAACACTTTTTGATTCTAAATTTAAACTTTGGCTCTTGCGAAATTTAAACATGATTCCTATTAATAGGCAAGGGGAAGGAACTACGAAGGGTGTTTCTAACCAAAATTCATTTGAAGAATGTTATAGAATTTTAGAGAAAGGAAAGACCCTTGTCGTATTTCCTGAAGGTACAAGTTTTTTAGAAAGAAATTTAAGAGAATTAAAATCCGGTACAGCAAGAATAGCGTTAGAAGTTGAAAAGCGAAATGAAGGAAAATTAAATTTAAAAGTTGCTCCTTTAGGTTTGAATTATTTAAAAGCTGAAAAGTTTAGAAGTTCTGTTTTAATAAATGTTGGAAATCAATTATCTGTTATAGATTTTTTGGAAGCATATAAGCTAGATGCTGGAAAAACAGCTAAAAAATTAACTGAAGTTTTTAGATTTAATCTTGAAAATGTACTAGTAAATTCTCATTCTAAAGAACAAGAGAAATTAGTAGATGAAATCTCCTATTTGTTGTCCTCAAAATATATTAAATCAGAAATTAAAGGGGTAGAGGCTGATATTACATTTCTCAAAGAAATAAGAAATAGGGTAAGAGAAATTCAGTTGATTCAGCCAAATAAATTAACTGAAATTCAATTGTTAGTTCAAAATATTCAATGGAGATTACGTAAATTGAACGTTCGAGCTGATTTTTTAGATCGTCGTTTTAGGTCACGTATGTTTTATAGGCAAATACTTTTTTCAGTGTTTTTTTTAATAATTGTTTTGCCACTTTTTGTTTATGGTTTAATACACAATTTAATACAATTTAAATTAACTGATTATTTAGTCCCGAAAATTACAAAGGATATTGAATATTTTGCTCCCATTGCTGTACTTCTAGGTTTGATATTTTATCCATTATTTTACACTATTTTCTTTTTCATAGGTGTTTATTATTTTGATTTTAATTTATTGATGAAAATAATTTATTGTATTTCAATGCCTCTAAGTGGAATAATAGCTTATTCTTTCTATAGATACC
>CANCQX010000081.1 GCA_947380375.1 Flavobacteriales bacterium | reverse complement strand
CAATAATTAATAGCATCTAATGATGCTCCGTGTACTTGAGGAATACATCTAAACGAATAAGGGTCTTGAACATGTTCTTTTTCCTGTGATGCAATTTCGCTTCCCGTTAATAAATCTCTCATTATTGATGCAACTTCGATCTGACCTTTTTGATTTCTTATTCCGTTTACAGAAACTCCAAATGGCTCAATTCTTCCATCGTATCCTTCTAATGAAACTGCAGCAATTTGATTAAATTGATTGAATAATTTCTCTCCATTACTTACTGAATAAGAAGCATATGCACTCATAAATTGAGTTCCATTCAATAAAGCTAAACCTTCTTTTGAGCGTAAAACAATAGGCTGTAAATTGAATTTTTCATTCATTAATTTACTCTCTATTTTCTCTCCATTTACATAAACTTCTCCTTCTCCTAAAAGAGGTAAAGATAAATGTGCCAATGGTGCTAAATCTCCTGATGCTCCTAGACTTCCTTGTTGGTATACTACTGGAATAATATTATTATTAAAAAAGAAAACCAAACGTTCAACTGTTTCAACTTGCACACCAGAATGACCATGAGACAAACCTAAAACTTTTAGTAAAATCATTCTTTTCACTAATTCAGAAGGAACTTCTTCACCTGTTCCACAAGCATGTGAAAGTACCAAATTGGTTTGAAGTTGCTCTAGATCTTCTGTTGAAATAGCAGTATTACACAATGAACCAAATCCAGTATTTACACCATAAATTAATTTTTCGCTTCTTGCAACTTTTTCATCTAAATAGGTTCTACACTTTTGAATTACTGCTCTTGTTTCTGGTGCTAATTCAATTTTATGGTTTTCCGCTAAAATTATATCGATTTCTGCTAATGAAATCCATTTGTTGTCAATTATTTTCGTGTTCATCTAGACTTATTTTAATTTTTCAATCAACTGATCAATTGTCACTTCAAATTGTTCACCTGATTCCATATTTTTTAATTTAATAATCTCTTTCTCAATTTCTTCATCTCCAACAATTGCAACATATTGAACTCCACGATCATTTGCGTATTTCATTTGTTTTTGCATTTTTGCTTTTGAGGGATATAATTCAGAATCAATTCCATTTTCTCGGCATTTCTTCACCAATTTTAAACAATATGCTTGTTCAATTTCTCCAAAATTCACGAATAATAATGAAAGACCTAAATCTGTTTCTTTTGGAAATAAATCCAATTCTGTCAATACATCGTAAATTCTATCTGCACCAAAAGAAATTCCAACTCCTGACATCCCTGACATTCCGAATAAACCTGTTAAGTCGTCGTAACGTCCACCTCCACAAATACTTCCCATTTTCACTCCATTTGCTTTCACTTCAAAAATGGCTCCTGTATAATAGTTTAATCCTCTTGCTAAAGTTACGTCAAATTCAATTTTCGCATTTTTAACACCTAACTCATTTACCTGATTTAGAACGAATTCTAACTCTTCAATTCCTTTTAAACCAATTTCACTTGTAGCCAAAATTTCTTTCATCTTAGCCAACGTTTCATCATTATTACCTAGAAGCGAAAACAAAGGTTGAATTTTATCAATTGCACTCTCAGAAACTCCTTTTTCAAGTAATTCTTTTACAACTCCTTCCTCCCCTATTTTATCCAATTTATCAATTGCAACTGTAATATCTATCAATTTATCAGACTCACCACTGACTTCAGCAATTCCAGACAAAATTTTACGATTGTTTATTTTAATAGAAAAATCAGGGATTTTAAGCGCACTTAAAACCTCATCAAATAATAAAACAAAATCGATTTCATATATCAACGAATCACTTCCAACTACATCGGCATCGCATTGATAAAATTCTTGGTAACGTCCGTGTTGTGGACGATCAGCTCTCCAAACCGGTTGAATTTGGTATCTTTTAAACGGAAAAGAAATATCGTTTTGGTGTTGAACTACAAATCGTGCAAAAGGAACTGTTAAATCATAACGAAGTGCTTTTTCAGCTAATGAATTAGCAAAACGTGGTAAATTTCCCGATTCTAAAGCTTGCAGATCTGCTTTTTTCATTTTTTCTCCAGAATTTAAAATTCTAAAAATCAAACGATCACCTTCTTCTCCATATTTACCCAATAAAGTTTGAGATAATTCAAATGATGGGGTTTCAATTGGGGAAAAACCGTACTTCTTAAAAATGTTACGAATTGTATCGAATATGTATGTTCTTCTCGCTACTTCTAACGGTAGAAAATCTCTAGTTCCTTTTGGAATGGAGGGTTTTTGAGCCATTTTAATGTGTTATTTGAGGCTAAAGATAAGGTTTATAGTTGAAATTTTAGTTTTTTTATAACCACAGTGGACTAGGAGTTTTTTCACCGATTCTCACAGAGTTTTTTTCATTATATATTAAAAAAGATCTGTATCCCACTTTAAAAATTAAACTTAAAATAAACAGAACCCAAATTCAAAAAAATAAAAACAAGTAAACTACTTAAAATAAATATTTTATTCGTTAAAAATATAATTAGCTATAACTATAAAAACAAACACACTTATAGCTAATTATAAAACAAAAAAAGCACCACAGAATTTAAAAACTCCGTGATACTCTGTGAAAAACTCATTTTAAACTCTGCGGTTAAATCAACCAATACTACCAAATAGCATCAGGGTACTTACTTGGTAAAAATTGCATTTCACACAAAATATATCCTAAGTTTTCAGAATGGACCCCATCTTTCCCTCCTTTGATAGAAAAATCATTTGATGGAATTGAAAAATGGGCTAAATAGAAAATTTCATCCACTTTTAATTTCCAATCTTTTTGAATTTTAGCTAAATCAACACCCATTTCATTGTCCAACATTGCTTTATCAACTATATTTTCTATAAAAAATTCGTGAGTATATTTCCAAAATTTATTAATTGCAACTTGTGTTCTGTGTTTTGATTCTTCAGTACCTTTTCCTAAACGAACCATCCATTCCGAACTTCTTTTTAAATGATAGGTAACTTCTTTAATCGTTTTATGAGCTAATCCTTTCAAAAAATCATCCATTGAATTCATTAATTCAGTAAAAAAATAAAAATGAAACACATCTATAAAAAATTGACGCACCATTAAATGAGCAAAATCTCCGTTTGGTTGTTCAACTAAAATCACATTTAAAAATTCATTTTCTTTTCTTCTATAAGCAAAGTAATCACCCAATTTACCTTTACCTTCTTGTAATGCAACTTCTTCATAAATAGATTCTGCACACCCAATTAAATCCAAAGCTACATTCGTAGTCGCTAAATCTTCCTCTAAAAAAGGTCCTTTGCTACAATTTTCACTCAACCGATGACTTAAAATCAATGCGTTATCAGCAATCTGTAAATAGTATTTTAATTTCGTTTCCATAATCAACTAATTACATCTGTTTAACTCCTTCTGGCATTTCATAAAAAGTTGGATGACGGTAAACTTTGTCATTTGCAGGATCAAAGAAATAACCTTCTTCATTTGGTGTAACAGCAACAATTTCTTTACTTTTCACAACCCACAAACCTGTACCTTCTCCTCTTCTTGTGTATGCATCTCTAGCATTATCAATTGCCATTTCTCTGTCATAAGCATGAACTGATCCTGCATGTTTATAGGGTTGGCCAGCTTTACTTTGAATAAAAACTTCCCATAATTCTCCTTGATTATCTTTATTTTTCATTTGAAATAAAATTTAACTAATTGACACTATTTTATATAGATTGTTTGCAAAAGAAAATGTTTCGCCAGTTACCTTTCCTTTCATCATTGAATAAATTGGAGCTTCTAACGAAATTCCGACAAATTGATTCCCCTCGATATTAAATGGAAAAGTTGCAATTCCAACTACAAAAGAAAATTTATCTGTCTTTACAACTGCTCCCAATTCTATTACTGATTTCTCTCTAAAATTGATAGAATTTAATCTCAACTTATCTTTTTCAGCTTTTTCAAGTTGATGAAGTAATAATTCATTCATTTCATTCGATTCATTTTGTTGCGAAAATTCATCCAAATCAATAGTTTCATCTTCATCAAGATCTGCAGCTACTTTTACTACAGAAATTCTTTCTTTCAAGTCATTAATCACTTGATTTTGAATTGAAAAAAGCTTATTTATAATTAATTCTTTATTCATTTTATCTCTTTATTAGTAATTAATTTATTTCAACCCACTTTTAATAGCTGCTTCCCTAACCCACTCACCTTCGTTATGAAATTTAATATGATGTTCTAAACGTTGTTCATTACAAGGACCATCTCCGTTTACAACTTTCCAAAATTCTTCCCAATTAATATCACTATGAATATAAGTGCCATCCTCTTGTAATTCTAACTTTGAATCAGGTATTTTTAGACCTATTAACTCGGCTTGAGGAATTGTCTTATTGATAAATTTATCACGTAAATTATCATTTGTCTCGCGTTTAATTTTCCACTTCATAGCATTGGCCGATTGCGGGGAATCACCATCATGAGGACCAAACATCATTAAAGATGGCCACCACCAACGATTCAAAGCGTCCTGTGCCATTTCTTGTTGATCTTTTGTCCCTTGCATCATTTTCCACATAATTTCGTATCCTTGACGTTGATGGAAAGATTCTTCTTTGCAAATTCTCACCATTGCTCTTGAATACGGTCCATAAGAAGTACGTTGAAGTGAAACCTGATTTGTAATCGCTGCACCATCAACTAACCAACCAATAGCTCCCATATCAGCCCATGTCAAGGCTGGGTAATTAAAAACGGATGCATATTTAGCTTTCCCTTTATGAAGCCATTGAATAAATTGATCTCTGGAAACTCCTAATGTTTCTGCTGCACTATATAAATACAAACCATGACCTCCTTCATCTTGAATTTTAGCTAATAAAATCTTCTTACTTCGAAGTGATGGAGCCCTTGTAATCCAATTTCCTTCCGGCTGCATTCCTATAACTTCTGAATGAGCATGTTGTGAAATTTGACGAATTAAATGGTTTCTATATTCTTCTGGCATCCAGTCTAATGGTTCAATTTTTTGTTCTGAATTTATTTTTTCTTCAAATTCTTTTAATAATTCTTCTGGGGAAGTTAAAACCGTCTTCATCATTCATCTATTTTAATACTATAAATCTTAAAATTGTCCTTTAATATCAAACAAGTCGTTATAAAAAGAATAAGACTTTTATCGTAAATTTTATACACAAAATAAGTCAAGAATAGTTTTTTATAAAATGATTAAAATCAGATTTATTAACCTTTTAACGATTTAAATATGACACAAATCATAACTTTTTCAGATTTATAATTTCCTAAATCCAATAAAAATTTAATCAAAAAGAACCTTAATAAATAAAAAACAGACTTAAAAAACGTATTTTTGAATAATAAAACTGAATAGTATGTTGAAAATTGATATGCACACCCACATAATTCCAAAACATTTACCTGATTGGACAAAAAAATTTGGATATGGTGATTTTATTTTTTTAAATCATAATGAAAATAAAACTGCAGATATGATGCAGGGTGGTCAGTTTTTCAGACGAATTGAAGAAAATTGTTGGGATGAAAACATTCGAATTAAAGACTATGAAAAATTTAATACTCAAGTTCAAGTAGTTTGTACAATTCCGGTAATGTTTGCATATGATGCTAAAACAAAAGACTGTGTTGAAATGTCGCAATTTTTGAATGATCATATTGCAGATTTAGTTGTTCGATATCCTAAAAATTATATTGGACTAGCAACCATTCCGATGCAAGATCCTGAAGCTGCAATTAAAGAATTGGAGCGAGCAAAACAAATAGGACATGTAGGTATTCAAATTGGTTCTAACATTAACGATGAAAATTTAGGAGATCCAAAGTTTTTTCCAATTTTCGAAGCATGTGAACGTTTAGGAATGGCAATAATGATTCATCCATGGCAAATGATGGGTGAAAAAAGCATGAAAAAATATTGGTTACCTTGGTTGGTTGGTATGCCTGCTGAAACTTCAAGAGCTGCATGTTCAATGATATTTTCTGGAATTCTAGAAAAATTACCGAATTTAAGAATTTGCTTCTCACATGCTGGTGGTTCATTTTTACCAACTTTAGGAAGAATTGAACATGGTTTTAATTGTAGACCTGATTTAGTTGCAATTGACAACCCTGTAAATCCAACGGAATATTTAGGTAAATTTTGGGTAGACTGCATAACGCACGATATTGATATGCTTAAATATATCTTAAAAAAACAAGGAAGTAAACGGGTTTGTTTGGGTAGTGATTATCCTTTTCCTTTAGGTGATTTAGAAATTGGTAAATTTATAGAGGATAGTGATTTAAGTCCTTCTGTGATTGAAGATATTTTCACTAATTCTACATTAGAATGGTTGAACTTGGATAAAAAGCTTTTTATTTAGGTTTAGTTAGAGGTTGAGACTGAGGTTGAGGATACTGCTATTTTTGATGGTTAATGATTAATCAAATCTAATTAGACTAAAGTCTTTATGTCTTTAATCTTGTAGTCTAGCGTCTAAATTTCTATCTTTGCACTTCAAATTTTACAAACTATGCGAGTTTATTTAGACAATGCTGCAACTACGCCAATTGCACCTGAAGTTATTGAAGTAATGGTTCCTATTCTTACAAATGAATTTGGAAATCCTTCTTCATCCCACTTTTATGGTCGACAAGCAAAAGCATCTATCGAAACTTCACGTAGAAAAATTGCAAAATTATTAAACTGCCAACCTTCTGAAATTATATTTACTTCCGGTGGAACTGAAGCGGATAACATGGCGCTTTATTCTTCTGTTCATCAAATGGGAGTTAAACATATTATAACTTCTGTAATCGAACATCATGCGATTGGTCATACAGCTGAAGCTATTGAAAAAGAAGGATTAGCGAGAGTAAGTTATGTAAAATTAGATTCAAAAGGAAATATAGATTTAACTGATTTAGAGCGTTTACTTCAAACAGAGGACAAAACATTGGTTTCATTAATGCACGGTAATAATGAAATTTCAACATTATTACCGCTTCAAAAGGTAAGTCAATTATGCCGTAAATACGATGCTTTTTTCCATTCTGATACTGTTCAAACAATGGGGCATTATTCATTTAATTTACAAGAATTAGACATTGATTTCATCACAGGAGCAGGACATAAATTTCACGGACCAAAAGGAATTGGATTTTTATACATCAATAAAAAAGTAAAAGCGGAAGCTTTAATTCACGGTGGAGCGCAAGAAAGAGGACTTCGTGGTGGAACTGAAAATATTTATGGAATTGTTGGAATTGCAAAAGCTTTAGAATTAGCTTATGAAGATGTTGAAGGTCACCAAGAGCATGTTCAAGGTTTAAAATCATATATGATTGAGCAATTGAATAGTATTTTCAGCAATGATATCTATATACATGGCGAATCAGAACCTTCTAAAAGTTTATATACAGTTTTAAATGTTTGTTTTCCTAAAACTGAAAAAACGGGTATGTTACTTTTTACCCTTGATTTAAAAGGTGTTGCATGTAGTGGTGGAAGTGCTTGTTCTTCAGGCGCAGTAAAAGGTTCACATGTATTAGAAGGAATAAATGCAGATCCTAATAGACCGAATGTTCGTTTTTCATTTTCTAGATACACTACTAAAGAAGAAATTGATTTTGCTTTGAAGATGATTAAGGAAGCGTTTGAAGTTACACTTGTTTAGGTGTTTGGAATTGGTAATTGGGTATTAGGTCTAAATTGATGGGGAATGGTTGAAAAAGCACATCATATCTTAATCTTAAGTTCGTGGTATCCTACTAGAGAAGCTTTATTTGTTGGGAACTTTGTGCAACGACAAGCTGAATTATTATCATCTGAATATCAAGTAACTGTATTACATACAAAATCAGAATCTAGTTTAAAAGAGATTGAAATTTCTGATACAAAAAAAGGAAATTTAAGAGAGATGATAATATATCATCCTAAAGGAAAAAATCTACTTCAAAAATATTTATTTCAGAAGAAAGCATTTAACATTGGATTGAAATTAATTGAAAATGTAAGTTTAATTCATAGTCACGTTTTATTACCAAAAGGACTTCAATTTATTCAAGCTAAAAAACATTTTAAATGTCCACTTTTTGTTACTGAACATGCTTCTTATTATAGAAAAGAAAGTAGAGAAAATCGTTCATTTTTGGATAAATTAATTTTAAAAAAAGCTACTAGACACATTGATAAATTATTTGCAGTTTCTGAATTTTTAAAACAAGATTTACAAATTGATTTTCCAACTAAAAACATAGAAATTCTTCCAAATCATATCGATACAAAAACATTTGTTCCAAATGTTATAAACGTTAATGAAATAAAACAATTTTTACATATTTCCACATTAGATGAGAAAGTTAAAAACCCTAAAGGAATAATAGATGCTTGTAGTTTATTAATAAAGAAGGGAATATTAAATTTTCATTTGACGATTATAAGTGATGAATCTACTGAAAAATGGGAAGCTTATTCAGTTAAAAATAATATTGCAGAATACATTACTTTTTTAGGTCCTCATGATTGGTTTGAGTTAGTTCCTTTTTACCAAAAATCAGATGCTTTTATATTATTTTCATGTTACGAAACATTCTCAATTGTATTAGCTGAGGCTTGGGCTTGTGGAATTCCTACTTTAACAACTCCTGTTGGAATTGGAGTAAATCTTTCAGAAGATTTAGGTATTCAAGTTGAAATTAATTCTCCTGAAAGTCTAGCAAATGGAATGATTGAAATTATAGAAAATAAAATATCATTTAACCCAACTCTTATATCGAAGCATGCGGAACAATTTTCGGGTGAGAATGTTCTTAGAGTTTTTGAAGAATTAGTAGGTTGAGTTAAGGTTGAGGTTGAGTTAAAGAAATAGATGAATAAAGAAATAGTACATAGAGTAATTTTAGAAAATTTAAACGAACGGATTGAAAGTTTAAATTCTATTCTGAAAGAAACATTTGAGGCGACTGCAGAAGATTCTAAAAGTTCTGCTGGTGATAAGCATGAAACAGGAGTTGCGATGGCTCAATTGGAACAAGAGAAATTGACAAAGCAAATCAATGAATTCATACAATTGAAAGAAGCTCTTTTAAAAATTAATCCTTCTAAAGTTCATACTAAAATTGAAACTGGAAGTTTAGTAGAGACAAATAATGGTTGGTATTATTTTTCAATTGGATTAGGTGCTGTTAAAATTGAAGAAACAATCGTTTTTGCGATGAATCCTCTAGCTCCTATCGGATTGTTATTAAATGGTAAATCAAAGGGTGAAAGTATTATTTTTAATGGTGTTTCAACAGTTATAAAATCTGTTTATTAAAAATAAAAACAGCTAAATAGAAAATCTATTTAGCTGTTTTAAACGTAAAAAACTATACTTCTCAAAAACTAAACATTTAATAAACACATTATTTATAGCGTTTTATAAATGAAATTGTATAGGTAAACTATTAAATATTCGGTTGAGGTGTTGTTCTTAAATAAGATTTAATTTCTGTAAATCCTTTTGGAAATTTAGCTGCAATATCCTCCGTTTTAATTGCTGGAATAACAACCACATCTTCCCCTTGTTTCCAATTTGCAGGAGTTGCAACTTGATAATTAGCAGTTAACTGTAAAGAATCAATTACACGCAAAATCTCATCAAAATTTCTACCAGTAGATGCTGGATAAGTAATAATCAACTTCACTTTTTTCTCAGGATCTAAAATTACAACTGAACGAACAGTGAATTTATCCGAAGCGTTTGGATGAACAAAATCATATAATTTTGAAACTTCAAAAATTGGATCAGCAATAATTGGAAAATTAACTACTGTATTTTGTGTTTCATTGATATCATTTATCCATTCATAATGCGTCTCAACAGGATCTACACTCAATGCAATCACTTTCACATTTCTTTTTTCGAACTCATTTTTCAATTTCGCTACCGTACCTAATTCTGTAGTACATACCGGTGTAAAATCTGCAGGATGAGAGAATAATACTCCCCAACTATTCCCTAACCATTCGTGAAATTTAATATTTCCTTCTGTTGAAGCTGCTATAAAATCTGGTGCTAAATCTCCTAATCTAATTGACATATTTTTTAAGTTTAAAGCGATCATTAATTATTTTAAAATCAATTAATTAATGACCACTGGGTTTATATTTATTATTTATTTATAACTGATATTCTATTAATTCAACAACAATTCTAATTCTTCATTTGTTATTGTTTCTAATTTCTTAAATCCTGTAAGTAAGTCATTTTTGATGTCCTCAATATGCTCAATTCCAACTGAAACTCTTAATAAACCTGGCTCAACACCTGCTAAAATTTGTTCTTCTTTTGATAATTGTTCATGAGTAGTAGTTGCTGGATGAATAATTAAAGTTTTCGCATCCCCTACGTTTGCTAAGTGACTAATTAAATTTAAATTATTTACTAAGTAATCAGCTGCAACTTTTCCTTCTTTCAATTTAAATGATAATACTCCTCCAAATCCTTTTTTCAAATATTTCGTTGCTAACGTATGGTATTTAGAACTTTCTAATCCTGGATAATTAACATATTCTACCTCTGGTCTAGTCTCTAACCATTTTGCTAATTCTAACGCATTTTGAACATGTCTTTCAACTCTTAAAGAAAGTGTTTCTAAACCTTGCAATAATAAAAATGAATTCAATGGTGCTATCGAAGTTCCAAAATCTCTTAAACCTTCTACTCTAGCTCTAATAATGAACGCAATATTTGGTAATCCAAGTGGATTGTTAACTCCAAAAACTTCAGCAAATTTTAAACCATGGTATCCTTCAGAAGGCTCAGTGAATTGAGGGAATTTACCCGTTGACCAATCGTAAGTTCCTCCGTCTACAATTACACCACCAACACTTGTACCATGACCTCCTATCCATTTCGTAGCAGAGGCAACCACAATATCAGCACCATGTTTAAGAGGCTGAAATAAATACCCTCCAGCACCAAAAGTATTATCTACAATAAGTGGTAAATTATGTTTTTTAGCTAATGCTGAAATTTTTTCAAAATCAGGAATATTAAATTGTGGATTTCCGATAGTTTCTAGATAGAAAGCTTTGGTATTTTCGTCAATTAATTTTTCAAATTCTTCAGCTGTATCTCCTTTTGCAAATCTTGCTTCAATCCCTAACCTTTTAAATGCTACTTTGAATTGATTATATGTTCCACCATATAAAAAAGAAGTACTTACAAAATTCTCTCCTGCTTGAAGAATGTTGTTTAATGCTATAAATTGCGCTGCTTGACCTGACGAAACTGAAAGAGCTGCCACTCCACCTTCAAGAGCTGCAATTCGTTTCTCAAAAACATCCGTAGTTGGATTATTAATTCGTGTGTAAATATTCCCAAACTCTTTTAATCCAAACAAATTAGCAGCATGTTTACTGTTTTTAAAAACGTATGATGTTGTTTGATGAATTGGAACCGCTCGAGATCCTTGTTCATCTATTTCTTGTCCTGCATGTAACTGTAAAGTTTCAAATCTTAATTCTTGTTCGTTATTAGTTTTACTCATTTTAATTTAATTTTTAAATATTAATAATTAGTTAATTGTGGTTAAAAGGGATTTTTTCCGAAGTGTTCTAAGTACTATTTGCGTCCGTAAAATTTAAGTTAAAAATTTAATTGCGATGCAAATATATATAAATTCTATAGAGTTGGTGGATTTAAATGAAAATATTTTTAAAATAAATTGAAATAAAAACATAAATTATTGAAATACAACAACTTGAATAGTTAAAAAAATTTTATTTTTTTTGATTAATAACAAGAATTTCAATAAAACATATCATTAAAACCAAAATTATCACTTCCTTCACAATGGTATTCATGAAATTCTTCTATAAATTCATTGATATCGCTTTTGGATTTTAAACGATTAAAAATAGAAATATCTCCTTCTAAATCTAAATAATCATTTATTATTTGATCTTTCTCGTGATTTATTAGAATTTTGGCTTGATTTTCATCTTGATTAATGAAAGAAAAGACATTCTCCAAACGAGGATTTCGATACAACATGTGTTTTTCTAACTCTAATTCTGAAACTCTTTCCTTTAGAACAGAAATGTAAATTTTCAACTTATCTTCTGCTAATTTTTCTAAATGTTCGCTTGTTTTAAATACCCATTCCATTTCCAAACGAAGTAAAGTAGAAAGATCTTTTTGTTCATAAGCAGCAGTAACCGATTTCATTAATTCTTCTTTCTCCTTTTTTAAAACTTCATCCGTTTCTGTGTCGGGATGTAAAATTTTAGTCAATGAAATGTAAATGCTTCTGATACTTTTATTTTGAATGGCTTCTTCTTGTTTTTTTAATTCCTCTTTTTCGAGTTGCTTTTTAGATTTTGAAGTGCTTTTTTTCTCTTCAAATAGTTGTTCAATATTTTCTTGAAAACGAGCCATACTTTCAGGATCATCCAAATCTAAGTCATCCATATTCATTTTATCTGAAAGCTTACTTCCAAAAAAATCAGAAAACATTTGGTTGCGATCTCTTTTTTGTTGTTCCAAATCCTCCTGAAAAGAAATATCAGACCATCTATCATAAAGAGCTTCAGTATCTGGAGTTACTAATATAAATTCAAATGCTTCTTCGCATAAATAAACAATTGTTTCTTTTACCTTCTCTGTTATACTTTTTGATAAACGATGTTTATTTGTCGATTCATCCAAAGCAAATGCCAAATCTAATTGAACTTCTGCTAATTTTATTTTATTTGGTAGAACTTCTTTATCATAAAAGATTACTAATCGATTCATTTTTACCGATTCTGTTTCTATAGAAGATTCTAATTTTTGAATACGCTTCGTTAATCTATTAAAAGCTAATTGCTCTTTTGATAAATCACCCTTCTTTTTAGAACTGACTTTTAATTTATCATTCTTATTATTAACGTTTTTAAATCCTGCTAATTCATCGAATGGTGTATTCATAAATAATTACTTCAAATCAAAAAAACTTGCTACTCCAGGTATTCTTTCAACAGTGAATCCTTCTGCGAACCTTACTCCAATTGCACGACCAAATTCAGACATTCTTCCTTCAATTGCATGTAAAAAATCTTCCCCTGAAATAGGAGTTGCGGGTTCTATTGAATTTGGGTCATAAAATTGAGATTTAAAAGCTTTAATTGCCTCCATTTTTCGATCATAAAATTCTGTCATATCTACCACAAAATCAGGTTTAATATATCTATCTTGAATGTAATGATATACCACTTTTGGACGGTATGCTTCTTGAATTACACCTTCAAATGAAGTTTCTACCTTTCTTAATCCAGATAAAAAACAAGCTTCTGAGACTAATTTTGATGCTCTTCCATGATCTGGGTGACGGTCTTCGATTGCATTTGCTAAAACAATTTCTGGTCGAAAACGACGAATTTGTTCTACTATTTTTAATTTGTTTCCTTCTGAAATTTCAAAATACCCATCTGCCATTTGAAGATTATGTCTTGCACTCAACCCCATTATTCTTGCTGAATCAGCTGCTTCTTGGTATCTTAACTCTGCAGATCCTCTTGAACCTAATTCTCCCTCGGTTAAATCAATTATACCTACCGTTTTACCTTCCTTAATATGTTTCATTAAAGTGCCAGAACATGACAATTCGATATCATCTGGATGTGCTGAAAAGGCTAATATGTCTAATTTCATGGGATGAGTTTATTGTTTTTGTTTAACCTCAGAGGTCGCAGAGGTCTTCGCAGAGTTTCACCGAGTTTTTTCTGTGTAACTCTGTGTGAAAAACTTTGTGTACTCTGTGGTTAAAATATTATTGTAACCTATTTGTATATGATTTATTTTTGAAATATGCCCAAAGTGTTAGTAGTGCAAATAGTACAATCGTTATAATAATTTCTGACGGAACCGTTCCCAATCCATCACCTTGTGCGTATGAATGTAAACCTACTAAGTAGAAATTCACTCCGAAGAAAGTAAACAAAATTGCCGAATATCCCCAAAAACTAACTATGTTGAATGTTAATTTACCTGCTGCTCCTGGAATGTAACGAAGATGTAAAATAACTGCATATACTAATACTGAAACCAAAGCCCATACTTCTTTTGGATCCCACGCCCAATATCTTCCCCAAGATTCATTTGCCCAAATTCCTCCTAAAAACGTACCGATGGTTAACATGAACAAACCTACTGTCATAGTCATTTCTGAAACATAAGTCAATTCAGTAATATTCAATGTTACAATCTTTCCATTCTTCTCGTTTCGAGTAATATAAAGAACTAAATTTAATAATGATAAAATACAAGCTAATCCCAAGAATCCATAACTTCCTGTAATGATTGAAACGTGAATCATTAACCAATACGATTTTAAAACTGGTTGAATTGGCGTAATTTCAGGATCCATTAAGTTCATTTCTGAAACAAATATCATTAAGGCTGCTAAAATTGCAGTTCCAGCTAAAATAACTGGATTTTTGCGTGCAAAAGAAAAACCTGCAATCATGGTTACCCAAGAAATAAATATGATTGCTCCATATCCATTTGACCAAGGTGCATGACCAGTAATGAACCATCTAAAGCCTAACCCTACTCCATGATAGATAAACATTACAATCAGTAATCCTGTCATTATTTTCCCGATTAATGAAAAACGTTTTTCAGTTTGAAGAGAAGGTTTTACAAAAATTCTTATAAAGAAAATAACAAGAAGGACGAATCCAATAGAGATGTATGAATACCATGTATTCTTGAAAATAGTCATTTTATTGTAACTTATTTCAACATTGATTTTCGCTTCAGATGGCGCTACTTTTTCGCCAGCTTTTCTTTGAAATTCTTTTAACTGAGATAAAACATCATCCGCCTGACCGTATTTATTTTCTTTACAAGCATTGTCTAAACTTGATAAATATTTCAAAGCACTCATTGATGAAGTTGAATCTACTTTCATTAAATCCATACTCAATGGAACAAACCATGTCTGATTTGCATCCGATTTTACTGGAATGATTTTCATGTATTGCCACGCAAAAATCGCCTGAACTACCTGAAATTTCTCAACCAATTTGATGATTTTCTTGTCAAACTCATCTTTTTTGGAATCTGATTTTTTATGTGCGGCATCGTATTCCTTTAACCATTTAAATTCTCCTTGTTC
>CANCQX010000080.1 GCA_947380375.1 Flavobacteriales bacterium | reverse complement strand
ATCTATTTTAGTAGCATCTAACAAATTTAAAATAAAAGGAGGAAATAATTATTTTATTCTTGGTTTCCTACTAATTTGTTTTTCTACCATACAATATTATTTAATTAATCGACCAGGAAAAATAAGTCAGAGAGGGGAGAGTTATTCTGTATTTAAAAATATTGGGTTATTTATTCATAATAATGCTCAAAAAGATGAAGTTGTATTTATCCAAAATTTACCTGATTTACCCAATCCACAAGTTGTTTTTTATTCTAAACGTAATTTCTATTCTGTTAATTCTAAAAGTGAGATGAAAGATATTGTTAATAGCAAACGAATCAAAAAAGTTTTTTTTGTGAAGGTTAAAGACTATCATATTGAAAAGTTAACTCACTTTGAATATTAAAACTTAAAATACTTTGTTTATTAATTGATTAAAATAAGAAAGCAATAATTTTTATAACTAATTAGTTGAGCACTTTTTATTTTCGCGAATAGTTTTTCCATTTTTATCAAATTCCAAAACTTCCCCAGTAATTATTCCATTTTTATAAATTGTTTGAAATGCTATTTTTCCATTTTTATGGAAAGTGCTAAATTCATTATGAAGTTCATCATTTGAAAATCTGCCTTTTAATAGATTTTCACCATTTTTATAAAAAGCAAAAAAGTCACCTTGTCTTAGATTACTAACATATTTTAGGGTTAGAAAAATAGTTCCATTTTTATAAAACCAAATAGATTGTCCTTGTTTAATTCCATTTACATAATTTTCTTTTGCTGCTATAGTTCCATTTTTAAAGTAGCGAAAAACGGTGTCTTTTTTTAGATTATTATAATAGATTGATTTTTCGAATATTTTCCCGTTTTGATAAAAAGATACGCATTCCCCTTGAAGTTCTGCATTTGTAAATGATTTTTTTACTTTTATTTTTTTATTTGGATAATAGGTATATTCAATACCATTTTGTAATCCTTTAGAGTATGATTTTACGGTTTCTAATTTGCCTTTTTCAGAATAAAATTTCCATTCACCATCCATTAATCCATCCAAATTTTGCCCTATACATTCCTTAGTTCCACTTTTATAAAAAGAAAGATATTCACCAGATTTTTTGCCTAATATAAAGTCTGTAATATTACTTATTTGCCCATTTTCATAATACCAAAAAGATTGCCCATTTGGTTCGTCATTAATATAATTGGTTTTATTTTTAATTTGTCCATTTTCAAAATAAGTGATACAGTCACCATTAGGTTCATCTTTAATATAATTGACTACTTTGTTTTTATTTCCATTCTTATAGTAAGATATGTTTTCGCCGTTTAATAATCCTTTTTCGTAATAGCTAGTTTCTTTAATTTTTCCATCGGGATAAAAAGATGAATATATTCCATCTAATAAATTTTGAGAATAATTTTCTTTTAACTCTAAATTACCTAAATAATCAAAATAGATAGATTCGCCACTCAGCTGACCTTTGATATAATTACTCTTAAAATGTACAACTCCATTTTCATAATACCAAACAGCAACTCCGTTTAATTCACCGTGAAGGTAATTTGCTTGGTAATTTATTTTACCGTCTTCATTGTATAAAAAGTATTCACCTTCAATTTTTCCATTTATATAATTTGCTTCTTCACCTATTTGTCCTGATTCATATTTCCAATTAAAATAACCGTTACATAATTTTGAAAAGCTTGAATCTGTATAAAATGAATTGTCTGATAAATTTTCAACTTGAGAAAATAACTGGCCATCAAAAAAAAGGCTAACTATTAAAAAAAGCACTACTGAAACTGTTTTCATAGTTTTTTGTTTATTACAAAAATATAAAAAAATATTTGTTCATTTTTAAGTATTTAAAACACATTTACATAATTCTCATTAGTTTTAACAGGATCAAAATTATTTTAATTTTAAAAAGTTGAAAGATTATTTAATAGTAACGATATTTAATACTTAAACATTGAATCAAGAAACTAGAGATGAATTAGTAGAGTTAGCTAACGCTAGAATGCCATTTGGTAAATACGAAAAAAAATATTTAATCGATATTCCTGAAAATTATTTAGTATGGTATAAGAGTAAAGGTTTTCCAATTGGTAAATTAGGGGTCCAAATGGAGCAAATTCTTGAAATTAAAATGAACGGTTTAGAGCCTTTGATTTATAAATTGAAAAAAAAATAGAATTGTTTCTCAATTTATTTAGAAGTGTTAAGTTGTTTATTTTTAGTTTTTTAAGTGTTTATTATAGTTTTCGTTGTTCATAACTTTTATTTTTTTGTTGAAAACTGTAACATTGAGAATAAACTGTCGTACACAGGCATGTATTCAAAATTATAAATGTTATGAATGTTACACCAATTGAAATGATAAATAATTCGATAAAATTAGCAGAATTAAAATTGAACCAACACAAGGTTCAGGGAGTGAAAAGCACATTAGATGTATTTCAAGTTGCTCAATTAATGGATACCATAAAATATGGTGAATTTGTTAAAAGACCTCAGAATAGTTCAATATTTTATAATATTAGTTCAAATTAATATTTTTATATTTGGTATTGAATAGTTGTTTTGATAATGCTCTAAATAACTATTCAATATCAAAGATATTAATAACTAATAACTCCTGATCCAATTAATTCTTCTCCTAAATACCAAGCTGCAAATTGACCAGGAGTTACACCTTTTTGTTTTTCATTGAATAAAATGTAAAGTCCATTTGATTTTTTAATCAAAATAGCTTTCTGTAAAGCTTGTCTATATCTAATTCTTACTGACATTTCTAATTGTTCATTTTCATTCAACAAATACTTCTTATTGATGTAATGAATTGATTGATTTTCAATAAATAAAGCATATCTATTTAGTCCAGGATGATTTTCAGTTTGTCCAGAGTAAACGGTGTTTGTTTTTGTATTTATTCCTATAACAAAAGAGGGTAGAGGCCTTCCTCCAATATGTAATCCTTTTCGTTGACCAATAGTATAATAATGAGCACCTTGATGATTCTCTACTTTTTGTCCCATTGATTCTGTGTATACAAATGGTGCTGATAGTAATTCAATATTTTCTATTGAAGGTTTAATGGTATTGTAAGTAATAAACTGTTCATTTGTTTCTGGAATTTCAATTATATTACCTTGTTTAGGTTTTAATTTTTGTTGTAAAAATTGTGGTAAACTAATTTTACCTACAAAACATAATCCTTGTGAATCTTTTTTGTCGGCAGTATGTAGTCCTATTTTTTTTGCAATTTCCCTTACTTCTGGTTTTAAAAGTTCACCAATTGGAAAAAGGGATTTACTTAATTGTTCTTGATTTAATTGACATAAAAAATAAGATTGATCTTTGTTTGGATCTTTTCCTGCTAATAAACCGACAGTTCCATCTTCACGGTCTATTCTTCTACAATAATGACCAGTAGCAACAAAATCAGCCCCAATTTCTAAAGCTGCTTTTAAAAATACATCAAATTTTATTTCACGATTACAAAGTACATCAGGGTTTGGAGTTCTACCTGATTCATATTCCATAAACATATAATCTACTATTCTTTCTTGGTAATCTTTACTTAAATCAATTACTTGAAATGGAATGTTTAGTTGTTCAGCTATAAGCAAAGCATCATTGGAATCATCAATCCATGGACATTCATCTGAAATAGTTACACTTTCATCGTGCCAATTTCTCATAAACATTCCTATCACTTCATACCCTTGTTCTTTTAAAAGATAAGCAGCAACACTTGAATCGACCCCCCCCGATAAACCTACAACAACTCTTTTCATGTAAAAATAATTTAGTTTTAAATAGATTATTATAAATAGTCTATCGTAAACAAAGTTAGTTAACTAAAACAACTAAATACTTTGAAACTCTCCAAAAATCTTTTGAATTTGTAATAATAATTTTTGTGTTATTTCCAATCGGTTTAAGAGAAAATGAAGTTGAAGGATGATCTGTGATGAATTTGATTTTTGATCCTTCGACTAAAATTTCTTTTGTGTTTGTAATATCAATTTTATTAAAATAGTCTTCATTGAAATCATCTAAAATTTGTGTTTTTTTATCAATTCCGAAAAATCCATTTTTCTTTTTAATTACTTTATTATCAGTTAATTCTCTTAGTGTTCCGTATGAATAATAGCCTGTATTTATTTGTTCAGTTAATTCGTCAACAATTGCTTCTTGCATAACGTAAGAATCAAATAACTGTTCATATTCACTTGTTTTTTCATTGATTTCATTTCGTAGAATTTCAATTTCCTGATCTTTAGATTCCATTTCTTTTATGAGTCTTTCAATCATATTTTCCAATTCTTTAATTCTTAATCCGCTCTTTTTTAATTCATTATTTAGTGAGTTAACTTTTCTTCCATTTTCAATTCTTAAAAAATTTATGTGTTTAATTTCTTGAATAATGAAAGTTTTATCATCATTTGTAAGTTCAGGATTTTCTGTTTTTATTCTAATTTCATTTTTTTTCAACTGAATAATTTCTAGATTAGTTTCTATTTCGTCAAAAAAAGCGAGTGATTCGTTAATCAAATCATCCTTCAGTTTGTTATCCATTTTCAATTGTTCAAGTTCGCCATTTAACTCAGCAATTTTCTCCAAATCATCTGAATTTGATTTAGTTGACTCCTCTTTACAGGAGATAAGCATCAAACATAACGAAGTGAAAATAAATAAAAATCTCATAATTAACTTATAATTTTAGAAACTAAAAGTACAAAACTACAATTCAATTTTTATCTTTGATAAAAAAAGTAAAATTATGTTTAAATCATCGTTGTTAATTATTTTTTCTATTTGTGTTTCTTTTGTTTTTGGACAGAATGTAAAGTATAATCTTAGAATGAGTAGACCTCAATCTCATTATTTTGAAGTTGAAATGGAGATTACTGATTTCAAGGGTTCAAGTTTTGATGTTAAAATGCCAGTTTGGGCACCTGGTTCATATTTAGTAAGGGAGTTTTCAAAAAATGTAAATTTAGTTAGAGCTTTTGATGAAAATGGAAAAGAGCTTGAAGTAGTCAAAAAATCAAAGAACAAATGGAATGTGACTAAAGGTTCTGCTAAAAAAGTTTCAATTAAATATGAAGTATATGCTTTCGAACTTTCAGTTAGAACAAGTTTTGTAGATTTAACCCATGCATTTGTAAGTGGTACTAGCGTATTTATGTATATAGATGAATGTAAAAATTTAAAAGGGAATTTAGAAATTTTTCCTTTTAAAGATTTTAAAATTATTTCAACTGCTTTACCGATTTCAAAGGATGGAATTTCTAAAGATCATTCTTATGAATATGTTTTTGAAAATTATGATCAATTAGTAGATTGTCCTATTGAGATTGGAAATCAAGAGGTTTTTGAATTTAATGCTGCAGGTGCTAAACATACAGTTGCAATCTTTGGTATTGGAAATCATAATATTGACTTATTGAAGGTGGATATGGCAAAAATTATTGAAAAAACAGCTGCAATTATTGGTGAGAATCCAAATAAAAACTACACATTTATTATTCATAATGTAATTGATGGTCAAGGTGGATTAGAGCATTTGAATTCTACCACTTTAAGTGTTGATCGTTGGAGTTACGAAGGAAGTGGATACTTAGATTTTTTATCACTTGTGGCTCATGAATATTTTCACTTATGGAATGTTAAAAGGATTAGACCAATTGAATTAGGTCCTTTTAATTACGACGAAGAAAATTACACATCACTTCTTTGGGTAATGGAAGGTTTTACATCTTATTACGATGAATTAGTATTACTTAGAGCAGGATATTATACTCCTGAAATGTATTTACCAAAAATATTAAGTTCTTTAAATTATGTCGAAGGCTCAGTAGGGACTAGAATTCAGCCAGTCGCACATGCGAGTTTTGATGCTTGGATCAAATCATATCGGCCAAATGAAAATAGTTCTAACACAACTATGACTTATTATTCTAGAGGTGCTTTGTTAGCAGCTTGTTTTGATGCAATGATTATTTCCAAACACGAAGGTAAAAAAGGTTTAGATCATTTTCTTCAACAGCTTTATTCTAAATTTTACAAAAAACTAAATAGAGGCTTTTCTGAAGCTGAATTTCAAGAGGAGCTTGAATCTTTTTTAGGAGAAGATTTAGATCAATTTTTCAAGGATTACATTTATGGTACAAAAATACCAGATTACAATGGTATTTTTTCGAAAGTTGGTTTTAAAGTTGATTATGTTGGAATAGCTAAACCTTCTTTTGGAGCAACTGTTTCAAATGTTGGAGGTAAAGTAATTGTAAAATCTATTCGAGCTAATTCGTCAGCTGAAGAAGCAGGTTTGAGTGTCAATGATGAAGTTGTTGGTTGTAATGGTTTTAGAGTTGATCAAATTTCATTTGAAGGAATGATGAATTCCATAAGTGTTGGCCAAATTTTAAATCTATTAGTTTCAAGAGATGAATTGCTTTTTGAGTTAAAAGTTAAGATTTCAAATTACGAGAGACCTCAATATAAATTTAATCCAATCGATTCCTCTAAAACAAACTTATTGAAAGATTATTGGTTAAGGAAATAATCGTTAAAAATTATGACTGAATCAATTCTTATTGCGGATAGCGGTGGTACACAGACAGATTGGTGTTTTGTCCATACAAATGGAAAAAGAGAATACTTTACTACAAAATCATTTCATCCTACTAATTGGAATGATAATTTTTTTAATGAATTCTTAAGTTTTTGGCAAACAAAAGAAGAATTTAAAAAATCGGTAGTATATTTTTATGGTGCAGGATGCTTAAATCTATCAAATAAAACAATAATTGAAGTTTATTTTAAGAATTGGGGATTTCAAAATGTTACTATTTTCTCTGATGTAGAAGCAGCATGTCATGCATTATTAGGTGATAAAAAAGGTACTGTTGCAATATTAGGAACTGGATCTGTAGTTTGTCATTATGATGGGCAAAATGAGTTTTTAATAAATGGAGGTTTAGGGTATATTTTAGGAGATGAAGGGAGCGGGTATTATTTTGGAAAGCTATTACTTAATTCTCTTTTAAATCATGAATTTGACGCTAAATTATCTAACGATTTACATAGCTTGTTGGGGGATAAAACTGAAGTATTGAGAAAAGTATATAGTTCTGAAGGTAAGAATTTTATTAGTTCATTAGCATTATTGACAAAAAGTTATAATACACCTTTTTCTGTTATTGAAAATGTTCATTTTCTTAATTTTCAGCATTTTATTTCTAAATATTTAGATAATCAAAATATTAATATTTCTATTGTTGGAAGTTATGCATTTCACAATAAATTAATATTAAAAAAGTGTTTAGAAAAAAATGATTTTAATTTAATAAATTGTGTTCAATATCCTATAAAATCTTTAACAGATTATATATTGAAAAGTAAATTATAATCAATCAAATATTAGTTTTTATTAACTATTTGTATATTTTTGTTAGACTATATTCGTTGTTTGTCTGTATTTAAGTATGTGTTGGTAGAATAAATATTTTTATATTAAATTAATTTTAGAAATTGCATAGATTAAATATTATAAATGGAAGCACTCTCAATTGATTTTTCCCCTCAAACACCACTTATCCATTTTGATGGTTCAACGGGTTTAATGCAAATTAAAGGTAGATCAATTCCTGATCAACCTGATGAGTTTTGGAATCCAATATTAAATTGGTTTGATTTTTATATTTTAAAACCAGCAACACATACTGTTTTTAAAATAGATTTAGAATATTTTAATATAAGTTCATCAAAAAGAATCCTTTTTCTCTTATACAAGTTAAATGAATTGTCAGAAAATGGCCATAGTGTTAAAGTTCAATGGTTATATAGAGATTCAGATGAGGATATGTATGAGGTAGGTCAAGATTATGCCTATATGGTTAAAGTTCCTTTTGAATTTAAGATGTATGACGACAGAGATTTTATAGGGTCTTAAAAAGATAAAAAGTTAAGATTTCTTTGTTGAATTTTTTAAAAAACACCAATCCCAAAAAAAGTAAAATCATATTTATAAGAATCATTAGTTGCGAATTGTCTTAAATGAGTCATTATCTCTTCAAGAACTTTTCCTTCGTTTTGTTTTCTAATTATTAAGCCTAATTTCATTGCTAATAATAGCTGTGTGAATATTTAGCGGTATGAAATTTTAAATTTTACTTGTAGGAATTGAATCCCAAATTTCGAAGTCAACTCTTTTATTATCTTTTCTAACCATCTTAAAATAATCTAACATTTAACTATAATTATATCACTCAACTTAGTTGTGTATCTTGGTGATAATCTTTCTTGTTTCATTTTCCAAACTCTCTTTTGGTCTTGACTAGCTAATTTGATTTTTTGTTGACCAAATGCTATATTAATTCTATCAATAACTTTCATCAATGGAAGATGTTTTGGATTGCTATTTTCAAATAAATTCAACTGAATTTCATCTTTTGGTTTGAAATCCATTATGATAACCCCAGCTTTTTTATATTGATAACCTTTTCGGAATATCCTTTCCAATCCATCACACGCGAACTTTGCTATCTCAATACTTGAATTGGTAGGGAAAGGTAGTTTGATCACAACACTATTGTTATATTGTTCTAACTCTGTTCTGTGACTATTGGTTCTTATAAACACCATTACACTTGTACAACAAGAATTTTGTCTTCTTAACTTCTCAGAACAACTAACAGCAAATGTTGTGATACGTTCTTTGATGTCGTTAAAGTCAGTTAAGTTTCTCTCAAATGAACGTGTGGTAGTGATGTTCTTTCTCGGTTTTATGTCCTCTAGGCCTAACGTTGGTATTCCTTGTAGGTCGTGTTTCAAACGTAATCCAATAACAGAAAGATTACGTTTCACCCAAGCATCATTGATTTGAGTAAAGTCATAGCCAGTATGAACACCAACTTCTTTTAATCGAATAGAATGTTTTCTACCAACACCCCATACGTCTTCAATTTTAAGCCATTTAAGTGCTTTTATTCTTTTTTCTTCTGTATCTATAACATAAGAATTGTTAGTATGCTGTGGATACTTTTTCGCTATTCTATTCGCAACTTTCGCTAGTGCTTTTGTTGGAGCAATACCGATACAGACGGGGATTCCAGTCCATGTTCTAACACGTTTCTGAATATCAAAACCATATTGTTTCAAATCAAAATATTCAAACCCTACCAACTTTAAGAAGGCTTCATCAATACTATATATTTCCAACTCTGGTGTATATTCTTGAAGTAAGGTCATAACTCGATTACTCATATCGCCATACAGAGCAAAGTTTGCTGAAAATACACTAATACCATTATCCAAAAAGAACTTCTCGTATTGATATGCAACAGCACCCATCGGAACACCTAAAGCTTTTGCTTCATTGCTTCGAGCAATAACAGCACCATCATTATTGGATAATACAACTATGGGTTTACCAATGAATGATGGGTTAAATAATCGCTCACAAGATGCATAGAAATTATTACAATCAACAAGAGCAAACATATCAAAAAGCTTTGATTACATGGGTTACAATACCCCAAATGATAAAATCATTATCACTGGTAACTTTGATAGGTTTATATATCTCATTTTCTGGAATGAGCCATATACAATCGTTTTCTATTTTGATTCTTTTTACTGTAAAGTCACCATCAATATAACATACAGCAATCTTATCATTAGATGGTCTAATACTTTTATCAATGACCAATAAATCACCATCGTGAATCCCCGCATCTTTCATTGAAACACCCTTTACACGACCATAAAACGTTGCTGATGGGTGTTTGATAAGATGCTTATTCATGTCGATTGTTAAGTCTATAAAATCCATAGCTGGACTTGGAAAACCAGCACTTATTCCAGCTGAAATAACTGGTAGTTCAATTGAGAATTCAGATAGTGCTGAATATATTTCTAGTGAAGTTGTTGAATGTAATTGTAGAGCGCACATATCTTTGTATTTTTTACAAAGATAAAATAAGATTAATAATTAATCATAATTTTGATTAATTATTAATCTTTTAGTTTTTTCTATTTTAAGTTTATTAAAATCCTTCAAAAATACCTAAGCCAAATAAAGCAAAGTCATACTTAACTGGGTCGATAGGGTCTAATTCTCTTAAGTTAGAATCTAGTTCAATAAGTGCTTTAATATCATTTTGAGGTCGTGAAATAAGTCCTAGTTTTCGTGCGACATTCCCACTATGTAAATCCAAAGGGCAAGAAAGTTTTGAAGGTGAAATATCCCAAATTCCAAAATCAACTCCAGTATTGTCTTTACGACATAACCACCTCAAATTCATATTAATTCTCTTTGAAACGCTACCTTTGTTAGGGTCTGCAACATGTTTTCTTGTTCGATGTGGGTGTTCAATCTCAAAGAAGATTTGATTTAAAGCATGAATTGCTGGTTGAACAGAATCTTTAGTTTGATGTTTTATAAAGATAGATTCCAAACCACCATGATTCCTGTATATATGATTTAATGCTTTGATAAAATATTTAAAATCTTCTCCATTAAAAGTACGATGAACAAATCCTTCAAGTCGTTCTAGTTGGTGTTCTTCATAAGACATTACAAAATCATACGGTGAATTACCTAATAAATCCATCATTCTATGCCCATTCTTTGTAATCATTTTTCGATTACCCCAAGCAATAGTTGAAGCAAGAAAACTAGCAATTTCTATATCTTCTTTAAGTGTGTACCGATGTGGGACACTTATAGGGTCTGGTTCTATGAATTCAATAGTGTTAAACTCATTAACTTTGGTATCTAAGAACTCTTTTAGTTCGTTTTTTGTTAACCCCATTTTTTTTAAATATCTAATGTATATTTTACAAGGTGATACTTATCCTCAGGCAATTGTAGAGACTAGTAATAATACGATTTCAATATCTTTTTTTTTATAAATCGATGTGGTAATTGAATAAGATTACTATCAATAAATTTTTGGGAATTATATTCTTTAAGTGCTAATTTAGTCATTAATTAGACATTTAATAATTTACCATCTTTCATTAAAAACTGTTTGTCAGCCATTTTTGCAAGAGAATCATTGTGTGTTATAATAACAAATGTTTGATTGAATTCATCTCTTAAATCGAAAAATAATTGATGAAGCTCTTTTGAGTTTGTTGAATCTAAATTACCCGATGGTTCATCAGCAAAAACAACTTTAGGATTATTAATAAGGGATCTTGCAACAGCTACTCGTTGTTGTTCACCTCCTGATAACTCACTTGGTTTATGTTCTGCTCGTGATGATAACCCAAGAATTTCAAGCAATTTTAAAGCTTCTTTTCTTGCTTCAATCATTGATAATCCTTTAATTAAAGCTGGTAAGCAAATGTTTTCTACTGCTGAAAATTCGGGTAATAATTGATGAAATTGAAAAATGAATCCAATACTCGTATTTCTAAATTCAGAAAGTTTATTTGAAGATAAAGAAAAAGGATTTATTCCGTTTATTTCAATTATTCCTGAATCTGGTTTTTCTAAAGTTCCTAAAAGTTGTAATAGTGTCGTTTTTCCTGCACCTGATGCTCCAACTATTGAGACTATTTCACCCTTATTAACATGAAAATCAATGCCCTTTAATATTTGCAACGATCCGTATGACTTTGATAAACCTGTTGCTGTTAGCATTATTTCTTTTGTTTTATTGAGTGCCCCATTTTATCACGTTTTGTGATCATATAGCTTTCATTATGCTTGTTGCTTTCTATTTCTAAAGAAATATTTTCAACGATTTCTAAGCCATATCCAACTAAACCGGTACGTTTCGTTGGATTATTAGTCATTAGTTTCATTTTAGAAATTCCAAGATCTCTAATTATTTGAGCTCCAATTCCATAATCGCGCTCGTCCATTTTAAAGCCAAGCATTAAATTTGCTTCAACTGTATCAAATCCTTCTTCTTGAAGTTTATAAGCTTTTAATTTATTAATTAGACCAATTCCTCGACCTTCTTGATTCATATAAATAATAACTCCTTTTCCTTCTTTTTCAATTGTTTGCATTGCCGAGTGGAGTTGAGGTCCACAATCACATCTACAAGATCCAAAAATATCACCTGTTATACATGAAGAATGAACACGAACCAATACTGGCTCATCTTTTTTCCATTCACCTTTAACAAGAGCTAAATGTTCTTTTCCTGAATTTTTTTCTTTGTAGGCATAAAGTTGGAAATCTCCCCAAGTAGTGGGCATTTTAACATCAACTAAACGGTCAATTAACGATTCAGTTTTTATTCTATATTCAATTAAATCTTCAATTGAAACTATTTTTAAATCAAATTTTTGTGCTATTTCAAATAATTGAGGAAGACGGGCCATTGTTCCATCTTCATTTAAAATTTCAACAATTACTCCAGCAGGTTCAAAACCAGCCAAACGAGATAAATCAACTGCTGCTTCAGTATGACCAGCTCTTCTCAAAACGCCTTCTTTTTTAGCTCTCAAAGGGAATATATGACCTGGTTTTCCTAATTCTGATGGGTGTATAGTTGGATCAATTAATGCTTGAATTGTCTTAGAACGATCACTTGCTGAGATACCAGTCGTACATCCATGTCCATTTAAATCTACTGATACTGTAAACGGTGTTTCGTAAGCAGCAGAATTTGATTTAACCATTAATTCCAAGCCTAATTCATCGCATTTGTCTTCTAATAATGGTGCGCAAATTAATCCTCTTCCATGAGTTGCCATGAAATTAACAATTTCAGGTGTTACATTTCTTGCCGCGGTTAAAAAATCACCTTCATTTTCACGATCTTCATCATCAACAACAATTATGACTTTTCCATTTTTTATTTCTTCGATTGCTTCTTCAATCGTATTTAATTTAAATTCCATTGTGAGAGTTGTATAGAATCAATTTGATCCATTAAAATGAGTATAATTAATAATAATTATTGTTTTTCTATATACCAATAATTTTTATCATTTTTTGACTTGTCATTTGTTAAATTATAGTGCTTCACCCTAGTAAAACGAGCTAAAGGATATCCAATTGCAAATCCTATAATTCCTGTTTTTATACAGTTGAAATATGCAGTATTATTTATATTAAAAGAAGCGTTATGTTCGCTTGTTTTTTTGCTAAAAGAAGTTGAAATTATTGGAGCAACAACCATAGCGATTGATGTTGAAACAATCATCATGGCTCTTCCTAAATTATGAATTAAGTTTCTTTTTGGTGAGCTATAATCAATAGCTACCAATTTATTTAGATCTATTTGACGTGGTTTTTCATTTTGAGAATAGTAAAAACTTGAATAATCATTTGAACTATTAATTATAGAACCATCTTTAAAATTTTCTTCAATAGTTTCATTTCTAATATCAAAATCAATGTAATTCTCATTTAATTCACGGATATTTCCATTGCAGTAATAAACTTTGTTTAAAGAAATTGAATCTTCTATTTTCTCTAGGTAGGTTAAAGTATAGGAGCCAACATCTTTAATCTTAATTTTTTTAGAAGGTTTTGCTGTATTTACAAGTTGAAAATTGTAGAAAATAGAGTCTTCTATTTGAATTGTATTTATAGATTTATTTTCTTGTGAGAATGTTAAAAATGAATACATTGAAAATATTATCAATGAAGCTATATATCTTAAATTCATAGAGTTTATTTGTTTTACCCCAAAAATAAGAAAATCAACCCGAATGTGAGTTGATTTTCTTATTTTTTAATGAATTAGTTTACTAATCCTGCACGTTTTAAAAGTGCTTCAGGTTTAGGTTCTTGTCCTCTAAAGTTTTTGTAAAGAGTCATAGGGTGGTCTGTACCACCTTTACTTAAAATATTTTCTCTGAATGAATCACCAATTGTCGTATTAAATATCCCATTTTCTTTGAAGTAATCAAATGCATCAGCATCAAGTACTTCTGCCCATTTATAACTATAATATCCTGAAGAATAACCTCCTGGGAAAATATGAGAAAAAGCAACAGTTGTACAATTTTCGATTACATCAGGGAAAAGTTTAGTTCTCGTTAATGCTTTCGTTTCATTTTCTTTAACACTTGTTATTTCTGAAGGGTTAATTCCATGCCAAGACATATCTAATAAACCTAAACTTATTTGTCTTACAGTAGCCATACCTTCTAAGAAACTTGCAGATTCCTTAATTTTAGTAACATATTCCATAGGAATAGTTTCTCCTGTTTCAAAATGTTTTGCGAAAATATCTAAAGATTCTTTTTCATAGCACCAATTCTCTAGTATTTGACTAGGTAGTTCAACGAAATCCCAATAAACACTAGTTCCTGATAAACTTGGGTAGGTTGTATTTGCAAGCATACCGTGAAGTCCATGTCCAAATTCGTGGAATAATGTTGTTACTTCATTAAAAGTTAGCAGTGAAGGTTTTGAAAGTGTCGGTTTTGTAAAATTGCAAACATTTGAAATGTGTGGTCTTTCATTAATTCCATTTTTAATTTTTTGATCTTTAAATGAAGTCATCCATGCACCATTTCTTTTTCCTTCTCTAGGGTGAAAATCACCATAAAAAATAGAAACTAAATTGTTTTTCCCATCATAAACTTCGTATGTTTTGACATCAGGATGATAGGTGTCAATTGTATTAACTTCTTTAAAAGTAAGTCCAAATAATTTATTTGCCACTGAAAAAGCTCCTTGAATAACATTTTCTAATTTAAAATACGGTTTTAATTTTTCGTCATCAAGATTAAAAAGTTTATTCTTTAATTTTTCAGAATAGTAAGCTGAGTCCCATTTCTCAAGGTGATCTATTCCATCTAAATCCTTAGCGAATTTTTCTAATTCTTTAAATTCTTTATCAGCAAAAGGCCTAGCTTTTTCAAGTAGATCATTCAAAAAAGTAGTGACGGTTTCTGGAGTTCCTGCCATTCTTTCTTCAAGTACAAAATGTGCATGAGTTGCATATCCTAATAAATTTGCTCTCTTGAATCGAAGTTTTGCTATTTTTAAAACAATTTCCTCATTGTTAAAAATATCATCTTTGAAACATTGAGCTCCTGCAGCAATAGCTATTTTTTTACGTAATTCACGATTATCGGCATACTTCATAAAAGGAATATAGCTTGGGTAAGCAAGTGTAATAACCCAACCTTCTTTGTTTTTTTGTTTCGCAATAAAAGCTGCAGCCTCTTTTTCTCCATCAGGTAAACCTTTCAGATCCTCCTCATTTGTAAGGTGTAATTCATAATTATTTGTTTCAGCTAAAACATTTTCTCCAAATTTTAATTTTAGTGAAGATAATTCTTTATCAATTTCTCTTAGTATTTCTTTTTTTTCATCATCAAGGTTTGCACCATTCCTAGAAAAATT
>CANCQX010000079.1 GCA_947380375.1 Flavobacteriales bacterium | reverse complement strand
CAAATAGTGTTTCTTTGAATCCATCAAGTATGATGAATTCAAAAACTTTTATTGATATCAACTTATTTGGTAAGGGACGTTTTGCGGATAACAATTTACTTTTTTTACCCGATAATAATTATTTTAATGTTTATAGTATTTTTCGTGATATAAAAAACCTTGACTTCAAAAAAGATATCTATTATGATCAGAGAGTATTAAATAAAGGAAAAGATATTCAGTTGTTTACTCGTGAATTTACCGCAGGGCCTGCTTTTACTTGTAATTTGGGGAAACATGCTTTTGGATTAGCTGTAAATCATAGAAGTTATAATGGAATAGAAAATGTACCAGCTTTTGTTGGAGCATTTATCCAACACGGTTTTTCAGGATTTCCAAGACAGCAAGGTAAAAATTATGATGTAAATAATTTACGTGTTATGTCAATGTTTTTTTCAGAAATAAAAGCGAGTTATTCTTATGCTTTTTATAAAAAAGGAAAAAATCTATTAGTTGGTGGGATTTCTGTTAAAAAGTTTAATTCAATATCTGGTTTCGCTGCAAATGTTAATAATATGTCATTTAACGTTAAAAATGATACGTTAATGTCAATTTCAAATATTGATGCAGATGTATTAAGGACCGATTCCGTGAAATATAGAAAAGGTGGTGGGGGGTTTGATTTAGGATTTACTTACCAAAAAACATTAGAAAATTGCGATTCTTATTTACCTCATACACCAAAGTCTAGTTGTAGATATATTCCCTACAAATATAAATTAGGAATTTCTTTAATAGATGTCGGTTCTGTTAAATTTGAAGAAGAAAAAATAAATTATAATGGGTATAATTTTAAAGATCTACAATTTATAGGCTACTCAAAATTTTCATCTAATCCTGATAGTGTAGTAGGTATTTTTCAAAGTCAAGATGATCTTAAACAAGGAATGGTTACTAAGACAAATAAAATTCTATTACCAACTTTTATTTCTGCTCAATTTGATTACAATGTATGGGGTTCAGCCTTTTATATTAATACTACAGTTGTTCAAGGTGTTTCTCATTCAAAAACTACATTTGGAGTTCGTCATGCTAATTCTATTTCTATTACTCCGCGATTCGAAACTAGGTTAATTGATTTTGCACTACCAGTAAGCTTTTATGAATATCAAGTTCCTCAGTTAGGTTTAAGTTTTAGAATTGGACCAATCACAATAGGATCTGATAAATTTTTGAATTGGGTAATGAATAATGATATGTATGGAGGAGATATTTATTTTTATTTAAAAGCTCCAATTGTTTATCATCCCAATTGTCGTGAAATGATTTTAAAAAGAAAAGGTAAGGCTGGTGACTTCAAAAGTAAAATAAATTGTGCTTTCTAAATAAATTACTCTTTTAGTATTCACTTCCTTAAATTATAGAGATCTTTTTAAATAATTAATTATTTTAATTGAAGCCCCTTTTTGACTTTCAACAAAAGCAGTAGTTCTCTCTTTCAGCAATTCTTTTTGTGAATTGATTTTATCTATACTTAATTTCAATTCGATTTCATCTTTAACCGAAAATCCTATTCCGTTTTTAATAAACATTTCTCCTTCTGGAAATCTAGAGTGTTTAGGACCAAAAATTACGGGTAAACCAAAAACAGCAGGTTCTAAAATATTATGAAGACTGCCTGAAAAACCTCCACCAACATATGCAAAATCTCCATAAGAATAAGCGTTCGCCAAATTACCAATGGTATTTAATATTAAAACTCTTTCTTCATTGTATTTTTTTCCATTTTCTAATTCAGAATATAAAACATAGGGAATAGTAATTTGTTTTATTATTTGATCGATATGATTTTGATCGATATCATGAGGTGCAATAATAAATTTATTTTTTAAAAATGAGCTATTTATTAATGGTAAAATAATCTCTTCATCTTTTGGCCAAGAACTACCAATAATAAAAGCTTTTTTTTCTTTGAGAAAAATTTGTATAATACCATTCGGTTTAACATTTTTTTTATTTTCAATTACTCTATCAAATCTTGAATCACCAGTGATTGTATAGTTATTTATACCAATAGAATTTAGTAAAACTGCTGATTCTTCATTTTGAATAAAAAGGTGTTCAAATTGAAATAAAATTGAACGAAAAAATGAACCATTTTTCTTGAAAAAACGATGATCTTTTCGAAATATAGAACTAATAGAATACAGTTTGCAATTATTGTTCTTAGCTTCAAAAATATAATTTGCCCAAAACTCATACTTTACAAAAAATGCTTTTTTTGGTTGAAAATGAGCTATAAATCTTCTTGAATTCGATGGCGTGTCTAACGGAAGATAACAAACATAATCAGCTTTGTGTTCTCTTTTTTGATAATGTAAATACCCAGAGGGTGAAAAAAAAGTCACTAAAATATAAATGGTTGGATCTTCTTCTTTTAATAAATTCATTAAAGGTAATGCTTGGTCAAATTCTCCCAAGGAAGCGCAATGAAACCAATAAACATTCTGAGATCTTATTATAGGTAGTTTTAAGAAAAAGTCTTTCCGGCCTTCGATCCAAAATTTTGCTTTCGGATTAAAAATAGAAGAAATTTTTAAAATTGAACCGTAAAGTTGTATTACTATGTTGTAAAGTAAATGCATTAGTCGAGGTAAAAATCTTTAGGTTTACGAACATAAAATGGAATGAACCAGCCTAACTTAAATCCAACTTGTAGATCTATCATCGTCTTGGTTGAAACAGGTATATCTGGTTGAAAATAAAATACTGTTCTCCTATTTTTTGTGAAACCTTGTTGAGCATAAAAACCACCATAAAAATTTATTAATCCATGATTTGCCATAAATGCATACCCAATAAATTCATGTAAATTTGGGCCAATTGAAAGTTGATCATATCCTTTTCTATAATTCAACTCAATTTCAGGTATTACTTGATCTTGTGTGTCAATTCTGAATTTATGAGCAAGTATTCCAATACCTCCATGAATAAATATTCCTGAATTATTATTTGGACTTACAACAGGAAAAACTTTTCCAAGTGTAAGGTTAGTATTGAAACCCCTAGCTGTAACGACAACTTTTCCAATATCTCCATTTATATCTGTAATATTACCTTTTGAATCAATAAGATTGTTTAGCATCCCATTTAATTTAACTTGATTCCCAAAAATGAAATTTGCATCAAGACCATAAAACCAATTTTTAGAAGTCTTATATCCAACCATAACACCAACGTGATTTAAAAAACCAAATTTTAAAGCTAAATCAGATTTAGTCCAATTTCCTCCATAATTTACAGCTATCCAAGGTGTTCCAATTATTGAGTCCTTTACATTTCTTTGAGCTAAAATTGAAAATGACAGAATAGAAAAGTATAAAAAAATTATTTTTTTCATGTATATTTTATTTTTCAAATCTTGGCTTATTTCTTTTGATTCAAAATTAAGTTCTTTTTTAGAATGTCAAAGATAAACTTCGTAAAATGTTAATATAAATTATTGAAATAAATATTCATTAATTCCCGACTATTTTTATTCTAGATTTAGATTTTGTTGAAATTGTGGATAAATCATAAAAAATACTATAAATAAAAGCATAAAATCCATGTATCTTTGTTAAACTAAAATTGTTATTTATGTTAACTCTTGATCCAAAAACTCTTCCAATTCAGAAGCTTCATCAGTATTTGTTGGGTGCTATAGGTCCACGTCCTATTGCTTTTGCATCTACAATAGATGCAGATGGTAACACGAATTTAGCTCCATTTAGTTTCTTTAATGTTTTTAGCGCAAATCCTCCAATAATGATTTTTTCTCCTGCAAGAAGTGGAAGAACAAATGAAACAAAGGATACATATAAAAATGTTAAGATTAATCCTGAAGTTGTTATTAATGTGGTGAATTATGACATTGTTCACCAGATGAGTTTAGCAAGTTCACCTTATGAACCTGGAGTAAGTGAATTTACAAAAGCTGGCTTTACTCCATTAGCTTCAGATTTAATTCGGCCAATGCGTGTAGCAGAATCTCCAGTTCAGTTTGAATGTAAGGTGAATGAAGTAGTTGAGTTAGGTGCAGAAGGTGGGGCAGGAAACTTAATTATATGTGAAGTGGTTAAAATTCATATTAATGAAGCGGTTTTGGATTCAAATGGTATGATTGATCAGCATAAAATTGATTTAGTTTCTAGAATGGGTGGTAATTGGTACTGTAGAGCTGATTCAAAATCTATGTTTGAGATAACAAAGCCGATTACGACATGTGGAATAGGTTTTGATCTTTTACCTCAAGATTTAAAGATTAGTAAAATTTTGACAGGTAATGATTTAGGCCATTTGGCGGGTATTGAGGAGCTTCCGAATGAGACCGATGTTAATGAATACAAACTAATAGAATTAAGTGAGTTATTTGTAACTTTAAAAGAAGAACCTGCTAAACTAGAGGAATCTTTACATAGAAGAGCAAAAGAATTGCTAAAAGAAAATAAATTAAATGAAGCATGGATGTCGCTTCTATCTTTTAATAATAGATAATTAAAATCAAACAAATAAGTATAAAATGAGTAGTTTAAAAGTAAATGGGACAATTAAAGCAATGCTTGAAATTGAAAAAGGTATTAGTAAAGCAGGAAAAGAATGGCAAAAAAGAAGTTTTATAATTGATACTCAAGATTTATATAATCCAGATCTTTGTATAAGTGTTTTTGGAGATGACAAAGTAGCAGATTTAAGTCGTTATCAAGTAGGTCAGCAAGTTGAAGTTTCAATAAATCTTTATTCGAGAGAATTTTCTGGTAAATGGTATCACAATGTCGACGCATTTCGAATTGATATGATAAATAATAATTCTCAAGGAATTCCTCAAGGTGGTCCAGCTGCAATGAATTTAGACCCAATTTCAAATGTAACTTCGAATCAAACAAATGTTGAAAATGCAGATGATGATTTACCTTTCTAATAAAATATTTTAGATACATTATGGTGAATCAATTTTGGTTCACCATTTTTTTTTAAAATTATTTTCTTCCCTTCCAACTAGGTTTATAAAACAACATCATTGCGAAAAGAATGGATAGATAAAATGGTTGAATTAATGAGAATAATGGTAATTCAATCCAAGTTTTTAGTCTTCTTATTCTTATAAAATACGGTAGATAAACAATTAAATCAATAATCGATTTTATTACTAAATAAATAAAAAATAATTTCCATTCTTTTTGAAACAGCAAATAGGTATAAGTAGATATAAAACTAAGATTAAAAATTAGGGATAGTATTGCTAATGAATTACTTAATTGATCATTTATTTCAGGACTTTTATTAATCCATCTCAATCTTTGTTGAAAAAAATCTGAAATTGATTGTGGAGTTTCTGTTGTTACCTCTAAATTTTTTGAACTAATTAATTCAATTTCTTTATTATTAAGTCTGAAATCTCGAAGTAAAAACATATCATCTCCGGAGGGGATATGTGAATGTGATGAATAATTATCCGTTTCAATAAATGTTTTTTGATTAAAAAGTAGGTTCGCACCACTTGCTAAAAATGGTCTTTTCCAACCACTTATACTTGTGTTAATTGCATTTGAAATAGAATAATCAGATTCAAAATAGTTACTCTGAAAATTTTCTCCTTTCATAATCACAGGTAGAATATGTAGGTCTTTTTTTTGTATTTTTTTGACATGTTCAAAATAGGTAGGATCCAAGCTTATATCAGCATCCCAAGTTAAATTGTATTCAGATTCTTGATATGTAATTGCATAACGAATAGCCGCCTTTTTACCTTTTAATGAAGTAGCTAAATTTATAATTTCAAAAGGTATAGTAGATTTTAAAGTGTTAATTACTTCAACGGAATTATCTTCAGAATGGTCATTAACAAAAATAAATTTTCGCGGAATTAATGTTAAGTTATTTATACAGTCAATTAGTTTTTTGATTCTTAATTCTTCATTTCTGAAAGGTATTATAACAATTAACTCGTTAATATCAATGTGATTTTTGAATGTATCCTTTTTTTCTTTTTTTATCTGAAATGCATAGCCAAATAAAATAGCAATTCCTAAAAGAGAATAAATAGTAAAAAGTATGTAAATATAATTATTCAACTTCAGTTTGTATTTGCTTGCAAATGAAGATACTAATCAAAGCTGGGAAAGCCAAATTTACTAGCCAAATTAAAATAGAAGAGGTTAATATTTCAACTTGTCCAAAACCGACACTTCCTAAAACTAATAAAGCGATTGATTCTCTGATTATTAGTTTTCCAAACCATAAAGAAGGAACTAAAGTTGTCCAAAGAAAAATTTGCCAAATCCATAAAAAAGTATCAAAATTATATGCATCTTCAAAAGCATTAAACATCAACCAAAACTGTAAAGTGAAAATTCCATGGCGAAAAACACTTAGTATAAGTACCTTAAATCTATATCTACTATCTACTTTTAATAGTTGGTTTATTTTTATAAAGTTTTTCTTTTTCAACAAGAATTTCCATTTTAACTTTTCAAAGAAAAAATAAAATACTAACATTGAGCTACAACAGAAAAGTAATAAGTAATTGATAAATGTTAAATTAATCCCCCATGGTGTTTCTTTTAAGATTAATAATGAAATTAATCCGAAGAATATACTTGCGAAAAATTGTGAAAAGTTGGCTAAAAGTGTCATTAAAATTATAGTAGTTCGCGATTCTCTTTTGTAATAATAAATACGACCTATAAAATTACCTAACATGTTTGGTGTTAATAATCCGGTAGATATCCCTGCTATAAATGCACGAATATTTGTTTTTAAAGTTGAAGTTGGTTCAATAATTCGAATAGTATTTTTCCATTTGAACCATTCAAAGCCCCAATTGAAAACAAGTAATGAGCAACTTAATAGAATTAAATTTGGATGTTTTATTTCTAGATTTCTCCAATCATTTGTTTTTACTCTGGATAATTGAGAAAACAATAAATAGCATACTCCAATTAGAAGAATCATTTTACTTAAAAGGAATAAAGTTGCCTTATTTTTCATAATTTTATACAATGAAGTTTGAATTCAATGGTTGAAGATAAAATAATTCTTGGAATTGACCCCGGAACAAATGTTTTAGGTTATGGATTAATTCATGTAAAACAAAATAAATTATCATTGATTAACTTTGGAATCATACATTTAAGTAAGCTTCCGACACATCCAGACAAGTTAAAAAAAATATTTGAAAGGTTAGATTCTATTATTAAAGAATACCGACCCGATGAAATGGCTATCGAAGCTCCTTTTTTTGGGAAAAATGTTCAGTCAATGCTAAAACTAGGAAGAGCGCAAGGGGTAGCAATAGCGGCATCTTTGAGTAATAATGTTCCTTTTGAAGAATATACACCTCGAAGGATAAAACAAGCTGTTACGGGAAACGGAAACGCATCAAAAGAGCAGGTTGCTGCTATGCTTCAGACGATATTAAATTTTAGTGAAATGCCTAAATATTTAGATGCTACTGATGGATTAGCAATAGCAGTTTGTCACCATTTTTCGAAGGGAGTTGGGGAGCATAACAAATCTAAAGGTAATAAATGGGAATCTTTCTTAAAAGATAATCCAAATAGAAAGTTAAGATAGTAGAATTATTTAATTGTTAATTCTGTTAATTCTCTGTTTATTGAGTCTAATATTTGACTGTTTATTTCTTGCATCTCTTTTTGACGTGGGATGTAATAATTCATAGAAGTATTAAAACGTGCTGTATCAAGGTTGTATTTCTTTAAAATAATTTCACTTGATTTTGTAACCGTTTTAAAAGATTGCTGAATTTGAGGATATTTTGTTTTTATATGAGATTCTATAATAGACAAATCTTTAATTACCATTACCATAGTGTCTTTAGGAATTATATTTTCAGTATTATCTACTGAATTATCTTCAGAAGTACAGCTAATAGCGATTAATCCAATAATAAAAATTTTATTCATTAACGATTAAATAAAAGTCTAGAACCAATTCCACTTTCAATGATTTTACCCTCTGAATAAACTAAATTACCATTCACAAATGTTTTTTCAATCGTATTACTGAAATTTTGGCCCTCAAATGGCGACCAACCACATTTAGTTAGAATATTTTCTTTTGATACGATTATATTTTTATTTGGATTTACAATTACTAAATCAGCAAAATATCCTTCTCGTATAAATCCTCTATTTTCTATCTTAAATAGAATTGCTGGCGCATGAGCCATTTTTTCAACTACCCTTTCGATTGAAATTTTACCTTCTTTCGATTTTTCTAGCATTGCTAATAATGCGTGTTGAACCAATGGTCCACCCGAAGGGGCTTTAAAATACGTTTGACTTTTCTCTTCAATAGTATGAGGAGCATGATCGGTTGCAACTACATCAATTTTATTTTCAAGTAAAGCTTTCCATATAGCATCTCGATCAGTTGCAGATTTTACTGCTGGATTCCATTTAATTAAGTTTCCTTTAGTTTTGTAATCCTCATCTGAAAACCATAAGTGATGAACGCAAGCTTCTGCAGTTATCATTTTTTGTTCTAATGGAAGATTGTTTTCAAATAGTGAAATTTCTTTTTCTGTGGAAATATGAAGAATATGAAGACGTGTATTGTGTTTTTTAGCTAGATTAACCGCCATAGAGGAAGATTTGTAACAGGCTTCAGCATTTCTAATTAACGGATGACATTCAACAGGTACATCTTCACCATATTTTTCTCGAAATATTTTAATATTATTTTGAATGGTTGCTTCATCTTCACAATGAGTTGCAATTAAAACAGGAGGTACTCTAGTGAATAGATTTGTAAGAGTAGTCTCGTTATCAACTAACATATTTCCAGTAGAAGAACCCATGAAGATTTTAACACCGCAAACATTTCTTTCATTTGTTTTAAGAACTTCTTCGATATTGTCATTTGAAGCACCCATGAAAAATGAATAATTTGCAATCGAATTTTGTGATGCAATTTGATATTTATCTTCTAATAGATATTGAGTTAATGTATTTGGAAGAGTATTAGGCATCTCCATAAAAGATGTTATTCCTCCAGCAACAGCTGCTCTAGATTCACTTCTAATATCTGCTTTATGAGTTAATCCAGGCTCTCTAAAATGCACTTGATCATCAATACATCCCGGAAGTATATATTTTCCTTCAAGATTTATTTCCTCTATTTGATAGTCTAACGAAATAGAATTTTCGATACGTTCAATACGACCATCTTTAATTAATATATCTGCAACAAATTTAACACCTTCGTTAATTATTGTTCCTCCTTTTAAAAGTATAGATTTACTCATAATTTCATTCTGCGCATTTTCCAAACACCAAAAAATGCTTCTTTAAAAATTCCTGAATTCATTTTAGAAATACCATATAAACGATCAACAAAAGTTATAGGAACTTCAGTTATTTTGAAACCGTGTTTTATTGCTGCATATTTCATACAAATTTGAAAAGCATATCCTTTAAATGTTATTTCATCTAGGTTTATTTTTTCTAAAACTTCTCTTTTGTAACATTTAAAGCCTGCAGTAGTATCTTTTATCCCAATTAATAAAATAAGACGAACATACACACTCGCAAAATAAGACATTAAGACACGTTTTAAAGGCCAATTTTTGACTTTACCACCTGTGCAATATCTAGAACCAATACTTACACTTGCATTGTCAATTGAGCATGCATTATAAAGTCGCACAAGATCTTCAGGATTATGAGAGAAATCACAATCCATTTCAAATATATAATCGTATTTATTTTTTATTGACCACTTGAAGCCATGAATATAGGCAGTGCCTAGACCTAGTTTACCTATTCGACTTTCTAAATGTATTTTCCCAGGGAATTCATTTTGAAGTTTTTGTACGATTAAACTTGTACCATCAGGAGAAGAATCGTCTACAATTAACAAATGGTATTCCTTTTCGAAAGACATTACCTTTCTAATCATATTTTCAACGTTTTCTTTTTCGTTGTAAGTAGGAATTATGACAATTGAATCAGACATTTTTATTGTATTGTTTCGCTAAATTAATTAATATTAATCAATCCTTAAATCATTATCATGAAATAATAGAAATAATCATATTTTTCATAATTTTTTACTTTAAGTAAAAGCTTCCTTAATTGCATCTGATGCTATATCAGACTCATATCCTTTTGATTGTAAAAAGCGATATACTTTTGCTTTTTGATCCCACAAGTTACCTTTTTTTGAAGAAAGTTCTATCTTTTTTTTAACAGCAAGAGAAACTATTGTAGTCCAATATTTTTCTTGATCAATTTCTTTTAATCCCTTTTGAATTGAATAATTAGAAATAAATTTTTGCTTTAAATGACTCTTTATTTTAATTCTTCCCCATTTTTTTATATTGAATTTACCAGAAACAAATGCTTCAGCAAATCGTTCTTCATTAATGAAATTATTAGTAATCAAATCAGATATAAGTTGATCTCTTTGATCAGAAGGGAGCTTCCAAGAGATTAATTTTTGCTCAATTTCAAATTGACATCTCTCTTGGTAAGCACATAATGATTCAAGTTTTGTTTTTGCTTCTAAGAAAGTATATGTTGATTCGTGCATAGAATGATTTAAAAATTTATTAATTGAAGTTGAATGATAGAATTACATCACCCAACTTCAATCTTAAAAATCATTAAAGAGTTATTTCTTCGTTGTTTTTATTTACAAATTTGTATTCTAACAAACGGTTATCTGTAATACCTCTAACAGGTATCCATTTTTTATATTTTAGCAACCATTTTACTTGTCGTGAAATGATTCCATTTTTAAAGTAAGCTTCTAAATATGGGTGAACCAAAAGACTTACATTTTTTTCTTTTCGTTCTTTCACCAAATAATTCAAGTTACTTTCAATTTCTTCAGCATACAAAATGGAAGCTTGAACTTCACCTGTTCCGTTACATGTAGGACAAGCTTCAGAAGTATTAATATCTGTTTCAGGTCTAACTCTTTGTCGAGTGATTTCTACAACTCCAAATTTTGAAGGAGGTAAAATATTATGTTTAGCTCGATCAGAAACCATGTGCTCTTTGATTTTTTCAAAAAGCTGTTTGTTATTTTCACGGTCGTGCATATCTATAAAATCTATACAGATAATTCCTCCCATGTCACGTAATTGAAGAACACGTGCAATTTCTTCCGCCGCTTCTAAGTTTGTTGATAGAGCATTACTTTCTTGACCTTCAGCACCTTTTCTATTGCCGCTATTTACGTCAATAACATGCATTGCTTCAGTGTGCTCAATAATTAAGTAACCACCACTTGCAAGAGGTACTTTTTTGCCAAATAATGTTTTTATTTGTTTGGTAATTCCAAATTTTTCAAAAATATTTATTTTACGGTCATGTAATTTCAATATTTTTTCTCTTCCTGGAGCAATATCAACAATGTATTCGCTCATTTCAGTCATTAATATGACATCATTTACATGAATATTTGAGAAATCAGCATTCAATAAATCTCTTAATATTGAAGATGTTTTATCTAATTCTCCTAAAACTCTTTTAGGAGGAGTTGCATTTTTTAAATTTGAATACATAAACTTCCATTTCTCAAGCAAATTTTGCAAGTCTTGGTCCAGAAGTTCAACTTTTTTATTTTCTGCAACTGTACGAATAATAACACCAAAATTTTTCGGTTTAATATTATTCATTAAATTCTTTAATCGAGATCTTTCTTCAGGATCTTTGATTTTTTGAGATATCGAAATTTTATCTGAAAAAGGCACCAAGACAAGGTAACGTCCAGCAAGTGTTATTTCAGCACTTAAACGAGGACCCTTACTAGAAATAGGTTCTTTAGCAACTTGCACCAAAATCGGAGAAGAAGAAGAAACTATTTCATTGATTTTACCATCTTTTGGAATATCTTTTTCAGCCTTAAAATAAAGAAGATCTGCTACGTTTTGCCTGCCGTGCAACGTATCACGTGTAAACTTATTTAATGAGTTGAATTGAGGGCCTAAATCAAGATAGTGTAAAAACGCATCTTTTTCAAATCCTACATCAACGAATGCTGCATTAAGACTAGGAACTACTTTTCTAACCTTACCGAGGTAAATATCACCTACGGCAAATTCAGTATTTCCTTTTTCTTCTTGCAACTCAATAAGTTTTCCGTCACGCAACAAAGCAAGCCAAATACCATTTGGTCTGGCATCGACTACTAGTTCTAAACTCACGAAAGACTATTATTTAGTTAAAATGTTAGAAAACAGAAAAAACTTAGCAAGCAATTGCTCACTAAGTTTTATACTTTTAGTAACCTATAGATTACTTTTTCTTTTTGTGACGATTTTTTCTAAGACGTTTTTTACGTTTGTGAGTCGCCATTTTGTGACCTTTTCTTTTTTTACCGCTTGGCATAATTGTATATTTTTAATTGATTAAACTCTATTTAATATCTTGAAAATCAACCAAAGTAATGGTTCTAATGTTTTCAAGAGTGCGAAAGTAGTAAATTTAATCGGATAAATAACATTGTGTGATAAAAACTAGAAATTATTTTATTACAACGCTTGTTTTAACCTCTTCAACAAATGTTTTAGATGGTTTGAAAGAAGGTATGTTGTGAGCTGGAATTATAATTGTTGTATTTTTAGAAATATTTCTCCCTGTTTTTTCAGCTCTTTCTTTAACTATAAAGCTTCCAAAACCTCTTAAATAAACATTTTCCCCCTTTGATAATGAAGTTTTGATTGAATTCATAAACGCTTCAACTGCTTTAAGTGCTTCAACTCTTTCTAATCCTGTTTCTACTGCTATGTCAGCAACGATGTCAGCTTTTGTCATTTTTTGTTTGTATTTATTAATTTATATCAACTTTTTGATTTTCAGATTGCAAAAGTATAGCACTAAAAGATATATTTTTGCATTTTATTAAAATAATTTTAAAAAAATATCTTAATGGCTGATTTTCAACGATTAATAATGGAATGGTATAGATTAAATAAGCGTGAATTACCATGGAGAACTACAGTTGACCCATATTTTATTTGGCTTTCGGAAATTATACTTCAACAAACACGTGTCGCTCAGGGTTTGGAATACTATTTAAAATTCACTAATAATTACCCAACAGTTTTTGATTTAGCATCTGCTTCCGAGACAGATGTTTTGAACGACTGGCAAGGTTTGGGGTATTATAGTAGGGCGAGAAATTTACATGCAACAGCAAAAATTATTGCTTTTGATTTGAAAGGAAGATTTCCTGATAGTTTTGATCAAATTAAAAGTCTTAAAGGTGTAGGTGATTATACCGCAGCAGCGATTTCATCTTTTGCATTTGATTTACCTTATTCAGTTGTGGATGGAAATGTTTATAGGGTACTTAGTAGGTTTTTGGATATTGACTTACCAATAGATTCATCAATAGGTAAGAAATATTTCGCGAAAATTGCACAAGAATTTTTACCTATTAATGATTTTGCAATTTATAATCAGTCTATTATGGAATTTGGTGCGCTTCAATGTGTCCCAATTAATCCTCCTTGTGACATATGTGTTTTAACGAATTTATGTTTAGCTCGATTAAATAAAACGATAGCGCTAAGACCTGTAAAAACAAAAAAGGTGAAAGTTAGAAATCGATTTTTTCATTTTATGATTTTTAAAGATAATGATAAAATTATTTTGGTGAAAAGGATACAAAAAGATATTTGGCAACATTTATTTCATTTCCCATTGATTGAAACTGAATTTGAAACAGGAATTGATGTTATGTGTTCCATTTTTCAAGATGACTTTGGTTTAAAACCTTATGATTTTAGCTCCAAAATCACACATATATTATCCCATCAAAAAATAAATGCAGTCTTTTATTTTTTTGACACCTTACCTCCAAATCTTTCTAATGATTTTATTGTAACAAAAACAACTGCAATTCAAGATTTCCCGCTTCCTAGATTAATTGATCGATTTTTAGAGAATAACGATATTTAAAATTGAGGTAGATGAATAATTTCTATTAATTTGGATTACATTTGTGTTTATAATTGTTTCATAATGGCTAGTAGTGTAAATAAGGTTATTCTTGTTGGTAATTTAGGTAAAGATCCTGAAGTTAGAAGATTAGAGAATGGTTCAATGGTTGCTACATTTTCTATAGCAACATCTGAAGTTTATACTGATAAATCTACGGGTGTAAAAAAAGAAATTACAGATTGGCATGATATAGTTCTTTGGAGAGGTTTAGCTGAAATTACTGAAAAATATGTAAAAAAAGGTTATAAAGTATATATTGAAGGTAAACTTAAAAAACGTTCTTGGTTAGATAAGGAAAATATTACACGTTATACAACTGAAATAATCGCTGACACATTGAATATTCTATCTAGGCCCGAAGGTTCAGAAAAAAACACATCTAATTCTCCTTCATATTCATCAAATGGAACTCCAAATGAACCATCAAGATTAGATGAATTATTAAGTCCAGATAAAGAGGATTTACCTTTTTAAACCTTAAAATAATTAGTTTTTAGTTTATGAATAATTCAGAACCTTCCCAGTTAATTTCTCTTGATGAAATTTCACAAGCAGGATTTAATTTTTCAGATATTTTAATATTATTTATTGTTCTTCTTTTTTTGCTAGTTTTTTCAGCTTTAGTTTCTGGTGCTGAAGCAGCATTCTTTTCCTTGAGCCCACTTGAAAAAGAGGAGCTGAAAAATGATAATTCTAAAGCGGGTTTAATAGTCAGGAAACTATTAGAGATTCCTAAACAGTTATTAGCAACAATTTTGATCTCTAATAATTTTGTTAATGTTGCTATTGTAATTGTTTCTAGTTCAATACTTTCTGAATTCTTTGAAGGAAGTGTTGCTGTAAGTGAAACAATAAGATTTATCATAGAAGTTTTTGCAATAACTCTTGTATTGTTGATTATTGGTGAGGTAATACCTAAAATTTATGCTACCAAAAATGCTTTATCTTTTGCTAAATTAATGTCAATTCCATTAAATTTTTTAAATGGAATGCCTCCTTTTTCTTGGTTGAAAGCAGGACTAGTAAATGGGTCTAATTTTATACATAAATACGCTAAAAAGAAAGGTGTAAAAATATCTTCGGATGAATTAGAGCATGCTTTAGCTTTAACGAAAGAAGAAAATGTTTCTGAAGGTGAGCATAAAATTTTAGAAGGGATTGTTAAGTTTGGAAATACAGATGTTCGACAAATAATGCGCTTTAGGATGGATGTAGATGCTCTTCAAGATGATCTTAATTTTAATGAAGTGATTGAAACTATTTTAAAGTATGGTTATTCGAGGGTTCCCGTATTTTCAGGTACATTTGATAATGTAATTGGAATTTTATTTATTAAAGACTTGCTTCCTTACTTAGAGCAAGGTGATGATTTTAATTGGAGGAAATTACTAAGAAAACCCTTTTTTGTTCCTGAAAACAAAAAAATAGATGACTTATTAAAAGAATTTCAAAGTAAGAAGGTCCATATGGCTATTGTAGTTGATGAGTACGGTGGAGCTAGTGGTGTAGTGACTTTGGAAGATGTTTTAGAGGAAATTGTTGGCGATATCACAGATGAATTTGATGATGATGAATTATCGTTTAAAAAAATAGATGACACTACTTTTGTTTTTGAAGGAAGAACAGCATTGATTGATTGTTATAAAATTCTTGAAATTGATGGGAAAGATTTTGAATTAATTAAAGGAGAGTCAGATACTTTGGGAGGTTTTATTGTTGAAAATGCAGGCCGAATACTTAAAAATAATGAATTTTTTATTTGCAGTAATTTTAAATTGATCGTTGAATCTTCAGATAAAAAAAGAATAAAAACAGTAAAAATTGTTGTTATAAATGTTTCTTCTGATATTTAGTTTTTGAT